>WRLV01000011.1 GCA_009777445.1 Oscillospiraceae bacterium
TCGCTGTCAAGTGGGATTTTTTCGTTATAAACCGTATTAATAAAACGTATAATATTTTCAGCCGGATAGACTTCAATGATTTCCTTCATAATTCGGTCAAAACTTATTTTTTCTTCTGCCATACAACGCTCCTTTTCTTTGTATTAATTTTAACATTAATCGCTGAAAAAGTCAAGGGGTTTTCACCACATTTCAAAAAACCCCCACCCAACACCAAAGGCATAGAGTAGAGATTTTCATCTTTTTTTTAAAAACCCTTGAAATAACCAAAAAAATGTAGTATAATGTAACTACCGGGGAAACCCGGTCAGGGCAAGATTGAAAACGGCGTTGTGCCGGACGGTTGCGTTCACTTCCGAAAGGAGGTGTTTGTATGGAGATAGCTTATATTGTATCAATGACAGTTATCACTGTTGTGGCTATATTAGCAAATCGAAACACAAAAAAGTAACCGCCCTCGACCAAAGATAGCGGTTACTTAACTTGCAACTTTGGACGCAACCGTTTGAGGTTTTGCCCTGTTTTTATTATAATAACATATTTTTAAAATTTTGTCAAGGGGTTTTTAAAAAAATGTAGGGGACGGGCTTGCCCGTCCCGATGTTTTTGCCCGTCCCTAATTGTTTGTTAATCCGAATTGTGTTCTTGCGGGACGAACAAGCCCGTCCCCTACGTTTTTCAAAAACCAATCAGAACTTACTGCAAGAACCTCTCAATCTCGTTTTCGGACATGCCGCCTCGTTTAAACCTTTCAATGATTTCTTGCATGCATTCTTGTCTGCCTTTTTGTATGCCCCTTTCCATGCCCTCTTGCCTACCCTTCTCAACAGCCGCCCTCTCACGCGCCCAATTATCCCATTCCATTTTATGGCGTGACTCGTAAACCAAACGCGTTTTCTCGTCAGCGGACAGTTCCATAAGACGAACAACGGCTTTTTCAACTTGTGGATTTTGTTCTGCTAACATAGTGAATTCCTCCCTACTTTTGGCAGACAAAAACTTAGTCCACCACCATAATTGCGTACCGTCATCGGCAGCAGGAATTTTCGGCAACTCAATCGTATGTATTTCTAACTTATCAGAAAACTCCGAACCTGTTTCGGGATTATACAGCGTATAACAATTGTGATAATTCTCGCTGTCATCTATAAAATTGTGGTTGGTAATTACTATGCTAATTACTTGTTTAATGTCAGAATGGTCATTACCCGATTTCATTTGTCCTGTAATCATTTTAGAAGTGTAATACAGAATGCGCTCGCGCAAAACCGGAGACGGTTCAACTTGAATTTCTATAATATTATTTTATCACATTCGATTTTGAAAGTCAAGTTTTTCAAAAGTTTTGTCAACCACTTTTCAAAAAACATTCAAAAAACCCCCACCCAACACCAAAGGCATAGAGTAGAGATTTTCATCTTTCAAAAAAATGTAGTATAATGTAACTACCGGGGAAACCCGGTCAGGGCAAGATTGAAAACGGCGTTGTGCCGGACGGTTGCGTTCACTTCCGAAAGGAGGTGTTTGTATGGAGATAGCTTACATTATATCCATGACAGTTGTTACTGTTGTAGCTATATTGGCAAATCGAAACACAAAAAAGTAACCGCCCCACGCCCAAGTGTAGCGGTTACTATTTAACCACGCATTTGAGCGCAACCGTTTGAGGTTTTGCCCTGTTTTTATTATAATAACATATTTTTAAAATTTTGTCAAGTGTTTTTTCAAAAAACCCTTGAAATAACCAAAAAAATGTAGTATAATGTAACTACCGGGGAAACTCGGTCAGGACAAAATTGAAAACGGCGTTGTGCCGGACGGTTGCGTTCACTTCCGAAAGGAGGTGTTTGTATGGAGATAGCTTATATTGTATCAATGACAGTTGTCACTGTCGTAGCTATATTGGCAAATCGAAACACAAAAAAGTAACCGCCCTCGTTCAAGATTAGCGGTTACTTTTTTTAACCAATAACTTTTGAGCGCAACCGTTTGAGGTTTTGCCCTGTTTTTATTATAATAACATATTTCAAAAGATTTGTCAAGCGTTTTTCACCACATTTCAAAAAAACCCCCACCCAACACCAAAGGCATCGGGTGGAGATTTTCACGTTTTTAAACGTTGTTGATTATCACGGGCCTACTTGCGCATCTGCCGCTTGAATAATAATCGGTATTTGCAGAATAGCGTTTGAGTTAAACACTACAATCGCTGTGTAGGTTCCGAGTGGTGTGTTTCTGTTTGGTGTTACTGCGAGTGCCATTGTGCCTGCATTGTATTGAATTCTGAGGGTTGTAGGAGCCCTTAAAGATTCGGGAACTGTTATTCTCGGATTGCCATTATTAAAGAGAAGGAGACCGGTAGGAGGGTTATCAGTGTCTATTTCTCCACCTTTGATTATAGCAACCGCAGGTTTATCTGTAGTAGCCGATGCCGGTACAGGCAACGAAAGGTAAACAGGAGTTGTTCCGTTAAGTGTTTTAGAGACAGCAGTTATGTTTTTGTTAACTGTTTGCGGATTAGCTGAACTGTTTATATCAGCCGCCGGAACATTAAATGCGAAGTAACCACTGCTACCATATTCGCCGGAAGAATTAACTTCTGTTACAGAGTTCCCCACGTTAACGGTGAGGTTAACTCTTCTGCCGCTTTGGTCGTTTTGAACGGTTACTCTTGCTCTGAGAACACCACTTGTGTATGCGCCTGAAGATGAGTTGATTACAAGAACATCGTTAGCGTTAACATATGCAGTGACTAAATCAATAGTAGCACCGGCAACTTTAGGGTTAACAACAGCGGTCACGCTGTAAGTGTTGTCTTTGTGCGCCGGTTTAGCCGATGTAGAGTCGCCTCTCACCATACCGAAAACGTTTAATCTTGCTTCAACACCAACGGGAACAGAAACTTGGCTCAAGCTTCTTGTGGCGTTTAAAAGCGCAGCCCCGGAAGAAGTTGACGGGCTAACAAGTTTAACTATGTTTGCCGCTTGTTTAACATCAAATTCAACGATTGATTCGTTAATATCTTCTGCTTTTGTATCTTTGTTTAAAGCAACAGCGTTGGTGTGGTATGCATTAACCCAAACTTTGCCTTCTTCTCTGCCTGCTTGAACTCTGCCACGCGCAACTTTTGCAATGTCGGTAACAGCTTTGGCAGGTCTTACAATTTTGTTGCCTTCGCCTAAGCGGACACCGGATGAGGTCGCCGCGACATTCCAAAGAGTTGAACGAGCCGCAGTTACGTTGTAGAATTCCCCACTGCTGGTGAGGTCGTGGAAAAGGTTAAGTTGAACAAGGTTTCTTGCTACAACCGCGCCGTTTGACATGGTTGCTCTGCCGCCGCCTGCCCAAATTTCCACCGGGTCACAGCCGTCTTCAAGATTAGCATATGGTTCATCGCCACCCGGGGCTTCATGGAATATTGCATAACCTTCTGCGATTTTAGTTTCTGCACTTATGCTGACGGCGAAAACCGACAACGACATTGCTATTGCTAAAATAATTGAAATCTGTTTTTTCATTGAACTTTTCCTCCATGTTCTATAGTTAAATACTGCATCCTGCAGTACAGCAAGCCGGACACCTGCCGCACTAATTAATGCTTATTGTTTTGTGGTAAAATTTACCACTCTTCTAATTACTATTATAATATAAAAATATTAATAAATTGTAAACAAACTGTAAATTAGTTCGGCAAGTCGGCAAAATTTGCTTTTTTATGCACTATACCTATAACGATATTGGTATAGTATAAGCCTACGCCGCACAAAGCGGCGCGGGCTTATTATAATGGTAGTCGCGCTTAGCCGAGCAACTGCAGAACTGCTTGAGGAGCTTGGTTAGCTTGTGCAAGCATTGCTTGTGAAGCTTGTTGCAGAATGTTTGATTTTGTGTATTCAATCATTTCAGCAGCCATGTCAGTGTCGCGGATTTGAGAATCAGCGGCTGTCAAGTTTTCGTGAGTTACAGACAAGTTGTTAACTGTATACTCAAGACGATTTTGAAGCGCACCGAGTGCAGACCTTTGCATAGAAACAGTGTTAATCGCATCATCAATAGCTTTGATTGCCGCATTAGCTGATTCACGGTCAGCAACGTTAATGCTTGAAAGACCTAACGAGCTTGAACTCATGTTATCAACATTAAGGGTAACTCTTTGGTCAGCAACGCCATTAGCACCGATTTGGAATGTCAAACCTTCGCCAACAGAGTCAACTCTTTCTTTACCAACACCGAAGCCTGCACGACCTTCGTTATCTTCGTTTTCAGAGCCGTCTAAGCTAATTGTGAGAGCATCATCGGCATCTCTAACCGCCGTGTTAGCCAAGAAAGTAACGTCGCCATCGGGAGGAATAGCTGAGCCGAGTTGAACTTCAATGTCAAGACCGGCTTTAGCTAAGATATTTTCGATATCTCTTGCTGTGTATTCAATACCGGTAGCAAGGTGCAATGTAAATGTACCTGTTAATTCGTTGGTTTCAGGGTCAACACCGGGGCCGTTTCCTTCATCGTCAAGTTGAGCAACTACTCTTTCTTGACCACGAGCAGAGTCGGTTAAGATTGTGATTTCACGTGCATCAGGACCATAAGAATTAGAGATAAATCTGATACGGTCAGCAAATCTGTCTGTTCCGGCTTCAGCTTCTGAACCGCCGTGGAGATAAGCTTGAATTTCGAGCCAGCCTGAGTCAGCTCTAATACCGCCAACGGTTATCATTTCGGTTGTGTCTTCAGAAATAGCTTCTACTGATTTAATAACGCCGGTTTCAAGGGTAACTTTGATGTTCGGTACAGGGAATTCGCCCGCATCTTCATCAGCACCTTTGGTAACGGTTGCGTTTTTAATGATTTCGTCTAATTGAGATTGTGTGTAAGAACGACCTGCAGCAAGGTTAATGGTCAAAACTTTAGAAGTGGTATCCCAAGTTGCGTTTTCACCGCCGGGGCCTGAAGCTCCATCATGAACAAATTGAACGCCAACGCCTGCTATATCAGCAGTAATTGTGCCTTCCCAAGCGTGGTCGCCAGGGCCTACGATTACGCCAAAGCGTGCGCCGTAGCCATTGTTTAAACCGCCAACGCCTGAAAGTGAGCCGTCGAGCAATTTAATGCCGTTGTATTCGGTTGATTCAGAAATTCTGTCAATTTCTGTTCTCAAAGCTTCAACTTCAAGTTGCATAGCTTCACGGTCAACAGGGTTTTGATATGTGCCGTTTGCTGATTGAACTGCTAACTCTCTCATTCTTTGAAGAATAGCGTGAGTTTCATTCAAGCCGCCTTCAGCTGTTTGAATAAGGCTAATACCGTCATTTGCATTGTTGATTGCTTGTGAAAGACCACGGATTTGCGCTCTCATTTTTTCAGAGATTGCGAGACCCGCCGCGTTGTCGCCCGCGCGATTGATTTTAAAACCTGACGACAATTTTTCAGTTGCTTTCTTAACGCCGCTCACGTTGATACTCATTTTGTTTTTAGCGTTCATCGCGTTAAGATTGTGTTGTACTACCATTCCTGCCATGATAAATTCCTCCTTGAATTCTTTCCTCACCCAATATCCTTATCGAGTGAACTAAATTTTTACGCTGAAAGTCTTTCAGCGGTGCCGGGTTTTCCGGCGCGGTTTTGGTGTTTGTCTTGCAAAACAAAGGTTTTGGTTTTAAGTTTTTTATAAGCGTCTTGCCTTAAAAAACCAATTCGCACCAGACCCTTACAGCTATTATATCGTTTAGCGTTTATAAAACTTTAGCTAATTTTGAAACTTTTTTTAACTCTTGCAATTTGGCGGGGGATTTGTTATAATAGTTATATATAATTATAGGAAGAGGTAGAGCTAAATTTAGGGGGTGAATATCTATGTTAAAAGATTATTGGGGAAACGAAGCGTTGGATTTTGGGGAAGACACTGAACTTGAATCTAAATATGCGGATAAAATATTCGTGTCCGTAAGTAACAAGCCATTCGGGAAAAGTTATGTCTTGTTTATATGCGAAGAAAGCGAATCGGAAAAAGCGCAGGAATATTTAGAGAGTTTTAGCAAAAGTATGAGGGGACGGGGAATCACAGCATTTGGGGCAGGAATCGGCGGTGTTGAGGAGCTTAAACGCAGACGAAGCCAAGAAACTCTTATGGGAGGTTTTGAAGTTTGACTTTTTTAATCAAAAATCTTGAATGCGAAAATGCTGTGATGGATTTCAAACCGTTTCAGTTAAAATGCGTTGTAACAAGCGTGGGCGGCTCTTCAAACGGCTATTGCAAGCCGTTCAATGCGCTAATAGATACGGGCGCAAGGCATACGTGTATTTCAAGAAAAAGAATGGCAACAATACTGCCGGAAATACGTGATGAAAAAGGTAACATATTACAACCGTTCGCACATGTCCGTTCGCAAGGCGTATACGGTAAAATTCACGAAACACCGGTGTATGTGCTGCCTAATTTTTATATGGACAAGATACATCTTACCAACGTGATTGTAATCGTACCCGACACCGCCAACTTCGACTGCCTTATCGGGCGTTCGATTTTACATCAGTGTGTCTCGACATTCGACCCGGAAGATGATACCATGTGCTTTGAATTTAGAGACAGTTTGAAGAAATCAAAGCAAACTTTACAAGGGTTACCGGTGTTTGATGAGGTAAAACTGTTTGCAGAGTTTTAGGGGCGTGTATTTGCAGAGAACCGGGGCGGATAAGCCCACACCTTACAGTACGCTTAAAGTCTTTCAATATGCCCGACAAGCTCTTCCTCTTCATATTTTATTAACATCTCAATTAACGGTTCCGATGTGTGCCCTTCACCAAAGTATTTATCGAAACACTCATAATATTTGCGCCTGTCGGCGTATTTGATATTTACGGGCAAAAACCCGGCTTTGATTAATTCAAGATTGATTAAAAGCCTTCCGGTTCGCCCATTTCCGTCTATAAAAGGGTGTATTCCTTCAAAGCGCAGGTGCATTTCGGCGACTGCTTCTATGATATGCCTTTCTTTTTTGTTGTGGTTATACTCTATCAAGAGCGTTTCCATGTGTTTTTCTATCAAATATGGTTGCGTGGGTACATGAAGCGCACCGACAATTGTTACGGGGACACCCCGATACACACCCTTGTTTAACGCATCATTCATCAAAACAAGCGAGTGAATTTGTTTTATTACACTTTCGGTAAGTTCAGCATTCTTATCGGCAAGGCTAAATATAAACTCGAAGGCATCTCTATGACCGATTGCTTCTAAATGCTCTTTTAGCGGCTTTTCGCCTATAGTAATCCCCTTTTCAAGGATTAAGGCGGTTTCGCGCAAAGTGAGGGTGTTTCCCTCTATTGCGTTTGAGTTATAGGTGTTCTCGACTATAAACCCATCCCTCAAACGTTTTAATTCAGTCGAATTAAGCGGTCTGAGCGTTGCTAATTCTGATTTAAGTTGATTAACTTTTGAAAAATTCATTTTTTTCAAGCCTGTCCTTTCTGCACAAATTCGCTTTAACCCCCTCATCTAAACTCCTCACCGTCAGCAGTCAAGACCCGTGTTCTCGTAAGTGAACCTTCGGCAACGAGCGCGCGTTCTTTTTCAGACATAAAATTTTTATAACCCTCAATCAATAAAACAGGGTTTATATTAAAGTCGTTCCCTGCCGGAAGTGTTAATGTTATATCAGTGTCATTCAGTTTAACGCCCTCAATGAACGGCTTTAGGTCTATGAGGGTTTTCTTTTTTTTGGTTTTTTTCTCAACCTCTATTTTCTCACTGTTCAGAAATTCGCCGAACGTTTCAATGTTTATGTCTGCGATTTTATATTCGGCTTTTTTAATCATAGTGTGCTTCATAATCGGGGTTGCGGTTTCTAAAATCCTGATTGAGTTACAAAGGGCGTTGTTAAGACGAAGGCTCATCTCATCAAACGGCAGTGGCGATACTAAACGCATGTCCATAGACTCTCTGCAGCCTTGTGTCCCCAATGACAGTGGCAAAGCAAACGTGAGATATATATGCCGATTGAACCCTTGTGTCTCCCACACAGGGAGTTTTGCACGCTTTAAAGCCCTCTGAACAGTCCTGTATAAATCAAGGTGTGAAATATATTTCGCTATTCCCGTCTTGCTGAAAAAAACTCTCACATCTGTAAATTCTTGATGGTTATTCATTTAACAAGCCTCTCTTATTTTCTTTGATGAGAAATTCCTTTTTTAACCCCATATCTAAATGCGCCCAGGGCATAATCTCATCATATTCTCGTTTGCGCAAGGCGTAAAATTGCGGCTCAACACCGCAATCAGCGAAAGCCTGTTCCCACAAATTCGGCTTAAAATGCTCACCCCACGCATCCGCTCTACAGCCCAACTTATACGCCCTGAGAATTACGTCAGACAAGCGGCGGTCGCCCCTTGCCAACACCGCTTCTAAAAACGACTCGTCATAATCAGACCAACTTATTCTCACTTTTTTGTTGTTCAACAGCGACAATAAATGCCGTCGGCGCGCATCAAATTCCTCTTTTGACACCTGCGGTTCAAACTCAAAAGGCGTAAAAGGCTTCGGCACAAAAGTTGAAAGCGACACCGACACCGAAACAGGGCGAATTTTAGTTTTTGCTTTTTCTGCTTTTTGTAATGTCTTTCCCACATCATAATAAACCTCGATGACATTTTCAATCAACGTTATTATTCCCTCGATGTCCTCAAGGGTCTCGGTGGGAAGCCCCACCATAAAATAGAGTTTAACACTCGAATAACCCCCCGAAAAGGCAATTCGACAACTCTTTTCTAAATCAGCCTCGGTTACATTTTTATTGATAACATCGCGTAGTCTTTGCGTTCCCGCTTCGGGCGCAAAGGTAAGGCCGCTCTTCCTCACCGACTTGATTTTTTCAAGCACTTGCGAGCTGAACTTATCCACCCTCAAAGAGGGTAATGACAATCCAATATTATTTTTATTTGTATATTCACAAATTTGGCTCAACAAACCCTCAATATCGCTGTAGTCGCTTGTGCTCAAAGATGTGAGGGATGCCTCGTCATATCCTGTGTTATCGCAAAGACGGCTTAATTGACTAACTATAGTCTCTTTTGTCTTTTCGCGATAGGGGCGATAGATAAACCCTGCCTGACAAAACCTGCAACCTCTAAAACAGCCCCTCAACACCTCAACCACGGCGCGGTCATGAACAATATCGCAAAAGGGGACAACAAAATTAGTCGGAAAATAAGCCTTATCAAGGTCTTCAACAATTCTTTTCGTAATCGGCATGGGCGCGGAATCAATCGGAACAATCTCTTTTACGCTCTTGTCATCGTTATATTTTACATCGTATAACGATGGCACATAGACACCCTTTATATTCGCCGCCGCCCTCAAAAACTCTTCTTTTTCGGCGTTGCGCGCTTTGAACTTTTCGTATAACTTTAAGAGTTCAAGCGTAACTTCTTCCCCCTCACCTATTACAAAAAGGTCAAAAAACGCCGCCATCGGCTCGGGGTTACAAGCACATGGGCCGCCACCTATTACAATGGGGTAATGCCTGTCCTTCGCCAACAACGGCACGCCGGCTAAGTCTAACATAGCCAAAATGTTGGTATACGTTAACTCATACTGCAAGGTGAACCCGATAAAATCAAAATCGGCAATCGGCTCAAGACTTTCTAAGCCGTATAACTTTATATTGTTTTCAATCATCGCTTCATACATATCGTCAGCAGGCATAAACACCCGCTCACACCAATAATGAGGAACGGAATTAATCAACGAATAAAGTATTTTGAGACCCAAATGAGACATTCCAATCTCATATGTGTCGGGGAAACAAAACGCAAAGCGAAGCAGTGACTCACCGCGAACGGGTTCGACATTTTTATAAACAGCCCCCACCTCACCACCGACATAACGTGACGGCTTTTGAACATTAAGCAAAACTTTGTCTAACGCGCTCTTATAATCAATCATTTTTAAACTTCTACCTCTCGAATTTGTTTTAATCTGTTTATATCAAAACTATTGAACGCCGATTTATCTTTTTTGCTTCTTATCCCCGACATATTAGTATAATCATCGCGATAATAGCCATCGGTAAAATCGGCTCCCCTTGAAAAGGCGGCGCGTAAAAGTTTAGTGTCCGCTTTGCCACCCTCACGCGCTATATAACAAGAATTTACCGCTGCCGCCACATATTCGGGGCGTTTCATTCTTCCCTCAATTTTTATAGCACTCACCCCTATGTTTTCAAGCTCTTTTATATTACTTATAAGCGACATGTCTTTTAAAGACAAGGCATGGCTTAAATTTCCCGCTTTCATCGGCAGTCTGCACGGCTGTGCGCAAGCACCGCGGTTTCCACTTCTGCCGCCGAAAAACGCACTCATGTAACACTGTCCGCTCAAAGACACACACAACGCGCCGTGAACAAAAACTTCTGTCTCAATGGGCGACACTGCAGTAATCGCACTAATCTCTTTAAAAGACAACTCTCTTGCCAAAACCACACGTTTAAACCCTAAACTCGCCGCCATCTTCACCCCCGACACCGAAGTAACACTCATCTGCGTAGAAGCGTGAACCGGCAAATCAGGATAACGGTCTTTGATTAACCGCAAAACTCCCAAATCCTGTATAATAAAGCCGTCCGGCGTGACTTCTTTTAAAATTTCTGCTACTTGTTCAAGTTCGTTGTCGAAAATAAGGGTGTTTAATGCTAAATAAACTTTTACGTTAAAACTGTGACATTTTTTTATGGCTTCTTTCAATTCTTCAAAGGTGAAATTTCGCGACTGTCTTGCCGAAAATTTTTTCACCCCTAAATAAACAGCGTCCGCCCCGTATTTAAGGGCGGCGCAAACGCTATCGGCTCCCCCGCAGGGTGCTAAAATTTCTAACATAACGATATTTGACCCTCGTCATCTAAAGCCGCCAGCCGCTGTCTAAGCTCGTCACATTCCGCACGACTCTCGTCTAACTCTTCCCTTAGCTTGACTATTTCAGCCTCTTTAACTTTTGTGTATTCGTCAAATGTCCTCTCAAAGCTGTTGAGGGTATTGCGCAATTTTATGTTTTCTTCTTCTTTTATGGTTGCGATATGTTCCATTTCACCCTGCGCGCTTACAAAGCCTTTGTTTAACAGGGCGATTTCACTTTGTTTCTCCTCAACCAACTTTTCAAGAGTGTTCTCATATTCCAACAACTTTCTTTGCATCTCTGCTTTTTCGCTGTCTTTGAAATTCGCAATTTGCTCCATCTCGCTGTTCGCGCTGTGAATGTTTTCGGCAAGCTCAAAGTTTAATTTCTTATCGTGTTCCGAAAGTTTAAGCTCCATGCCTTTGAGTTCGTTTTTACACGCGGTTATTTCCTTGTCGCTCTCCTCTAAGATGTTAAGCGCGACAAGAGTCAACACCTCGCTCTCGCTTCTTTTGTTTAGATTTTTTGAATATTCAACAATCTGCTTTTCGAGACTCTCAGCAATAGCCTCTAACCGCGTTGAATCACCATCTGTCACTAAACTATAGTCGCGGTTGCAGATTTTCAGTTTTACACGTTCCATATTGCGACACCCCCCTTATTTATTGCTATCATCTTAATTCTACCACAAAACTTATGAAATTGGAATAGCAAGCGAAAAATTTTAATAGTTTGTACTAAATTTTAAACATTCATATTGAAAATTTAACTATTTTTACCAATAGAATTTGTCGAATTTGCCGTCAGTCGCCTATCTTCGGGTGAACATAATATCCACCTGCGGGTTTCCCGACACCCAAGCAGGGACATTACTCCCCTCAATTCGACAGGTTACATTAACTCTTCTTGTACCGTCTTCATGCTCCAACCCCATAAGGTTGACGGTTGCCGTTATATCTTCAGGGGTTAGCTCTTGCAAGAAACTTAAAGGCCCAACCACGTTAACCATCAGCGCGTCGGTAAGAACTCTTGCATCAAAGTCACTCGGCGGATTGATAATCTTCAAATCAGCCGAAAACACCGTAAAGATTAGCTCCCCGTAATCTTCAATACCCTCAAAATTAAGGCTCACCGATGAATTCATCGAAATATTTCTATAACCGGGCGGTAAAATAGGGGCAATGGTTTCACGCCGCGGTGTCCTCAACGCAAAATAATCCAATTCACTTATATTTATTTGAGCCAACTCAATGCGGTCAAGGCTGTCAATCGAATTGTCGGGCGATGATATTGTTATTTCGGTGGGATGAACTACAATCTTATCTAAAAGATTGCTTATATTGAAATTCGACTGATAGCCGGTAATCGAGAAAGATGTGGGTAATGTCTTTACTTTATGAATTGCCAACGTCACATTAAAGTCGCTGTTGTCAAGTTCGACCTCGGGTTCTTGAAGCACTGCGTTATTATTATAGAGTATAATTTCACCTCTCATTTCGGTGGTAGAGGTAATTTCGGTGTTATTTTCGACTCTCACTACAGCGCGGGTGATTGCATCAACATAGCGCGCTTCCCCCTTGAACGTAACGGTTGGCGGCGTTACTTTCAAGTTTTCGCTGTCAACCTCAAAGCCGTCCGACACAATAATTCCGGCGGCTAATGGTTCAATCGTGAGGGTTTTTTCCGCTATTCTTACAACATTAACGGCAACGGTTTCAACATCGGGATAAACTTCACCGTCCACGTCTTTATTAAGGTTCACCTTAACCGGGACTTCATACTGCCCCTCGCCGGTAATAGAGCTAAGGTCAAGATATGCCGAGAACTCCTCGGGGCGAAGATTGCCTATGTCATATCGCTTTCCTTCTACTCTTGCGGTGACATTAAAATCGCTCCCTTTTGCCACGCTTAAATTATTTTCTTCCATAAAAATTGTGGGTTCAATGCTAACGGGAAGATTCTCAACGCTATTAACCACATCAGGGAAAATCTGAAGCGAAATAGCAAACCAAATAACAACCGATGCCGCCAAAGCCAAAACCATCGATTTTATATTTCTTTTGATTGAATATAAGAACCTGTTCATACTTTAAGACGACCCCTTTTTCTTATTGGCTTTTTTGTTTTTTTCTTTTGGAATGTGTTTCTTGTCCTTTTTGAGGACGTTATCGCCATAGTCCGAGAGAATTTTGCTGTTCAACAACTCATTCAACATCTTCTCATTAAGACCTCTTGTAAGTATTCCGTTCTCGGCGACTGAGACAGTCCCCGTTTCTTCAGAAACAACGATGATTAGCGCATCGCTGACCTCGCTCATGCCAATTGCCGCGCGATGTCGTGAACCCAAATCTTTAGCAATCATTTCTTCTTTTTGAGGTTTCGGCAAAAAACAACCCGCTGCCGTCAATGTTCCGTTTCTGATAATCACTGCGCCATCGTGCATTGGCGAGTTAGGGAAAAATATGTTGCCTAAAAGCTGCTCAGAGGGTTCGGCATTTATGACAACCCCTGTGTCAATCTGTTCACCCAATTTTGTTTGTCGTTCCATAACAATCAGCGCGCCGGTTGCTTTTCGCGACAACCGTTCGCAAGCGGCGGCGATTTGCCCGTTTGAACTGACAATCCTCGAAACAATGTCCGACAAATTCCCTTCAAGGTTAAAAGACAAGCGCACGACATTATTTCTGCCCACCTTTTCTAACATTCGGCGTAATTCGGGCTGAAACATAACGATAACCGCCATCATACCGACATTTAAAAGCGAGTCGCTTATAATTCCCAACGCTTTAAAGTCAAACTGGCGAATAATCGTCATCATCAGCATAAACACAACGATTCCCTTGATAAGCTGAACTGCTCTCGTCTCTTTAACAAATCTAATCACCCCAAAAACAATCACAGTCAAAAGCAATATGTCAAGATAGTCAACAAAGCTCATCGTTCTCACGATGCTAACAAGATTATCTAAAATATCTCTCAAATAAGTAAGCACATTTGTCTCCTTAAAGCCGTTTACTCTATAAACGAACAAATCAAATCTATAGCCTCGTCTGTAATATCGTCTGAAACAGTTTCTACATATGAGGCATTTCTGGCAGTTATATCTAATGCACGAGCTTGGTCACAAAGAATTACTCCTGTAGTTTTAGTCTCACCATCAAGGCGAATGTGAAAGGCGTGGTCTTTATCGGTTCTCGTTATTGGACAAACCATTACCATTTTGCAGTGTTTATTATATTTCTCATTGCTGACGACTAATGCAGGTCGTCTGCCGCTCTGTTCAAATCCCACTTGTGGGTCGAAATTCATAACAATAATATCGCCCTGATTTGGAATATACATTTATATATCCTTTCTACCACACTTCTTTTCCCATCGGTTTTCCCCAATCATATTCCGTTGGTGCGTACAAGGTTTCGTCAGCGAGAATTTCGTCTATTGGTTTATGATAAAACGTTTCAAGCCTTTCATCAATGCTTTTTTTAGCACGCCGCTTGCGCGCTGACCTTCTTATTATTATAGAATCATTTTCTGCCACAATATCAACTTGGTCGTTTTCTTGAAGCAACAACGAGTCTAATATAATTTTGGGCAATCTTATTGCTTGACTGTTCCCCCATCTTTGAATAGTAGTTACCATATAATCAACTCCTTTTAAAATCAGAAATCATTTTTTCTATAAGGGTGACAATTCTTGAAGTTGGGCGTTCAAAATAGATGTTTTCGATATAAATCAGGTTTTTGTCTTCAACGGCGCGAAGAGAAGAGAATAGCTCGTTGTCGCTTAAATCGTTGACCGTGTATTTATTGTTAAGCAAGATTATGTCGGGGTTTAATTCAAGCAGTTCGCCTGCCGTGACATAGCCTTCAAGCCCTTGAGCCGCGTTTTCGCCGAAGCATGAAAAAACAGCGTGCTCTAACGTGCCGTTTGCGGCAATTTTAAAATCCTCTGTTATATAGATAAATTTGCCGATGTTAACCACGTCAGCGTTTTGGCAGGCTTTTAAAATTACGGAAAATTGTTCTTCCCCCAACTGCGCACCGGTGAACAACCCTTCTAACACGAGACCTAAACCCTCATAAATCCTCTTAAATTCTTCAAGGTCGTTTGGCGCACCGATTAAAAGTGTTTTTATACCGTGTTGCTCCATTGCAAACAAGTGATTGGGCGCGATAGGGGTTGAAGTTAAAAGCAAATCGGGTTTAAGCTCGATAATTCTGTCAATATCCGGTCGCGCACTGCCCCCCACATCGGGAATTAAAGCAGTGTCACGCGGAAAATCACAATAAGAACACAGCCCAATCAGCCTTTCTCCCGCCCCGAGTTCAAAAACAATTTCAGTGAGCGCGGGGGACAGCGAAACTATAGAGCGCGGCTGAGAGTCTATTACAACATCGTTGATTATAACAGGATACGGCAAAATCTCAATTTCAGGGGAAGAGGTTGGTTGAGCTTCTTGTTCACCCTCAACAACTATATCACATCCAACAAAGAAAACAAGAATAGCCGACAAAAACAGTGGTAAAATTTTCAGTCTTATCATCAATCAGAACATACCTCCGGAAGATACCTCATCAATTAATTTGTATAAGTCACCCAAAACCCTCATGTTGTTACAAGAATTTCTTAATTTAGCGGCACCTCTTATTCCTTTCAGATACCACCCTGCAACTTTGCGCGCTTCTTTCATGCCTATAAATTCACCCTTCGAGCTTACAATAAGCTCAACATGTTCCCTCATAACCGCCATTTTTTCGGCTAAATCGGGCTTATAATCTAAGCGCGTGCCGTGTTCAAACCAGTGCTCTATTTCACGAAAAAGCCACGGATTGCCGCAGGCACCTCTTCCGACCATCACGAGGTCACAGCCTGTTTGCTCATACATTCTGATACAGTCGTCAAGCGTGCAAACATCGCCGTTGCCTATTACCGGAATACTCACTGCTTCTTTCACCTGTCGAATAATGTCCCAATCGGCTTTGCCCGAATAAAATTGCTCTCTTGTTCTCGCGTGAACGGTGAGCGCGCTTATGCCCGACTTTTGCGCCATTTTTGCCACTTGACAGGCGTTTATGCTGTCTTTGTCCCACCCTGAGCGGATTTTTAAAGTCACCGGAGTTTTCCCGTCCACCGCGCGAACAACCGCTTTGATAATGTCCTCTAACAATTCAGGGTTTTTCATAAGAGCAACACCCGCCCCATTCCCCACAATCTTAGGGACAGGGCACCCGGAATTAACATCAATCGGCGAGCCGCCGATGGAACTTGTTTCAAGCACGATTTTGGCGGCGTTTGCCATAAATTCAGGCTCCGCGCCGAAAAGTTGAACAGACATGGGGGACTCAAGCTCTGTTACCCCCACCAACACTTGCGACTTCTTATCCTCATAACACAGCCCCTTACAGCTGACCATCTCACTCGTAACATGCGCCGCCCCAAACCGCTTGGCAATAACCCTAAACGCATAATCCGCAACGCCTGCCATCGGGGCTAACGATGCCGTTTGCTTGAGCGCGTTTTTACCTATCGTTATATACTTCATATTCCATCCAATATATACAATTCTAATTATAGCACAAAACCCGAATCAAAACAAGGGCTAAATTTAGGAAATAATTTTTTTCTTCTTCTTTTCTTTTTATTCACGATTTCTTCTTAAGCTTAAGCAAAATAACCAACGCTAAAACAACAGCAACCGCAACAACCGCGATATTGAAAAGCAAAGTGTAATCGAAAGATTGCGGCTCCGGCTCTTCAATCGATACTTCAATCGTGGGGGCAAAGAAAAACTGTGTTATTTCAAGATGGTCGAACTCTTCATTGATGATTTCGTTTTTATACCTTACAATATCATAAACAGGCGGTTTGACAAGAGGGTCTGCGCCAAAGTGCAGGGTGTAATCTCCTGCACCGCCCTCAAAAACCAACTCGTCTGCATAGAAGCGCACGACAATACCGCTAATCTTTATAGGTCTATCATCTCCATTGCGAATAGTCAAGAGGAATGTGTCGTCACGAAACGCTAAACGGTTGAAATAGATGGTCGTGTCAGTGCGAGTTGTATCACCGAAAGTCAAATTATAAAGTTCTTTACTTACGCCTAAAGAAGTGCTTACCGGTCGTCGAAACATGCTATCGGTTTCAATGGTCATCTGCTCAAGGTTTAAGTTTTTCAGCCCATCGATGAAAACGTGGGTTGTTTTGTCTTCTTCCTCTACGCTGAATTTCGGCATAATTTCGGTTTCAATTTTTTCGTCTTTGCCCGTGCGAATGAAAAACGGGAGATATTCACCGTTGGAGTCTTTGATTCTAAGGTCGGATAAATCGCTGTTTGCGTTGTTATAAATTTCGGGGGTAAGCCTTATGGATTTATATTTGTTTTCGCCGCTGTTTTCGATGGTTGCGGTGTTTATTTGGGTTTCTTCCGCTAAAATGTTTGTGCAAAATAACGCAAGAAGACTCAAGCTAATTATTTTCTGAAACATCGCTTTGCTCAACATCGCTTTCAACCCCAATCTTTAATTCTAATCTCTTGCTGAAATATTGATAAACGAACGAAATAGCTACAAGGCTTACTCCTAACGCAAAGTACGAAATTATTCTGTAGCCTTGCGTTAAAACCGCGAGGTCAACTAAAAACAGTTTTGCAACGGCAAACAGTGAAAGCCCCAACCCCGCCCTTCTTATAAAGGAATATCTTTTCACGAAGCCGAACAATATCCAGGCGAGCGCGGTTAATATATAAACTATGCTGAGCCACGCGCTTGCAAAAGACAGGGCATATTGCGCTATTAAATTTTGCGTGAGTATTATTATGAAATACAACGAAACTATTAGTGGATACCATTCCACCCCTAATTTGCGGTCTAAGACGATTAACTTTATAAAGTCGCTCACCGCAAAAACCGAGAGAAGTGAAATCAGCGCAAGTGCCGCTGAACCGATAATGGCTACACCGAGTGGGGCTTCGGCGTAATAGGGTGTACTCCAACTGTTTAAGCCGAACAGCCAAAAAAGCCCTAATATATATAGAATGATTGATATTATTTTAGTCCCTATATCTGATAATACTTTTATTCGCGGCGCGGCATAAGCGATTGAAAACGTCAGTAATATTGCCAATGCCGAAACAAGATAATCTATGTTATAAAATCTCTGCGCGCTTTGAGTGACACGGTAAAGCAAATCGTTTAGCTCACTGCAAATATACAACGCGTAAATCCACAAATTTATAATCGCTATGCACTTATAAGTTTTTTGCCAACCGCTTGAGAGCGTTTTTTTATACATATAAGCCCCGAGAATAATTAAACTGCCGATGGTTACTGCGAAATACTTCCACGAAAAGAGGAAATTGACTCTCAACGTTAAATCAAGGAATAAGAACGCCCACATACACAATCCGTTTATGATATAACCGGCAATTTTGAAATGTTTCTGCTCCTTTAAAATTCCGTATGTGGTGAGAGCAACGCCTTGCGCGAGCCAACCGAGTGTCAACCACGCGCTGCCGAATTGAAACGGAATAATTAAAACCACAAATGTCAAACCCGTCAAATAAAACAACGCTTGCACATGTTTTTCGCCCGAAAAATTCTTTTCGAGTAAGTGACCGAGCAGAAGATAAATCGCCGCGAAAGCAATTGATAACAGCCCCGTAGCATCGTTCCAACTAAACGAATAAAAGAGCAGATACATAATCAAGCTGCTGAAAAACGTGTTAATGGAAAGCAAAACGGCATCCGATTTTTTAAAACGTAAGCGCTCTTTATAAGTGCTGATTATCGGAACTGCCGAATAAACCAAAAACGCAAACATTACATAAGCGACGGTTATGAATTTATTATGTAACAGTGCTTTAATATCTGAAGACGACATTATAACCGAAATAACGACCGTGGCGATAATGTTCAGCGACATTCCGACGTATGTCGCGATTGTCCATTTTCTCTTGAACGCAACCATCAGCGCGAGTAAATTCAACACAACAAAATAAGCCATCGCGCCGTAAAGCATGGGAAGGCTGTTGCCATCTATTATTGAAAAGAGCGGTAAATATCCGCCAACAAGCGCAATCGCAAGTATTGTTTGCGAATTATAACGCGTTGACAAAATAAATGTGACCGCCGTTATCAGGGCGCATAAAGCCAACGCAGGGTACATTCCAAGAATTTCAAGCCCAAAATAACTTATGGCAAGCGCGGTATAAAGCACGCCGACTCCCCCGGCGGTTATTCCGAGCGAGAAGACGTTTGGTTTTTTTCTGTTCAAAAGTTCACCCGCCGCAAGCATAATCGCGCCCAACACAAACATCATAACGCCTTTGAGCGTATCAGGGAGTTGAACATACGTATAGTGTGCGGCGGTAATAACTCCTATAATAATCAACAATATGCCGATTATATTCAGCAAGTTAAGCCCGACAAATCTCTCGACATTATTTTTTTTGGTAATGGCTAAAATTTGACTTTCGGTAGTTAGTTCTTGTTTTAGTCTCTCAAATTCGTCATGTTCGTTCTCTGAAAACGCCCCATGAGTTTGCGCATAGCGTGCGCGTGTCTCTGTGATTTGAACGTTAACCTGCTCTGCCAACTCACCGAGTTTTCGGGAGATTTCGGTGTCAAGACCGACATTGTTTTCATGCAATGCGTTGGTCATATGCTCTATTCTGCTTTTTATGCTGCACTCAAGAGCACTAAGCCTGTTTTGTTGCCCTTCAAACAAGCTTTTGAAATATATTTCTAATTTTTCTTTTGTGGTATGAACAATCTTGACTTTTTCATTATAGACCTGCTCATACAATGCGTTCTTCAAGCCGGTGTTCTGCTGAGACAAGCTTTCGGCAGCCTGTGCTGATTTTTCATATTCGATATTCAGCTTTTCAAGCTCTGCCTTCAGCCTCGCGTTTTCTTTGGTTAAATCGCTGTTCTCTATGTGTTTGACTTCGTTTTCAAGCTCAGCCAAAAGCTCTTTTTGACGAATGGTAATGTTCCGCAAATCGCTCATGTGTCTGCCCTCCGCTTCAAGTTTTGTATAATAATTATACACTATTTCTATAATTTGTCAAGGTAGCCACAGCGCAAATTGCAAGGAATGGACAAATTAATATAAATATTGCGCAAAATTTTCATAGCAAAGTTTAAAAAGTTTAAAACTATTATTCTTGACATCTTGTTTAATTTATGATATAATATTAAAAGTGAGATTTTCGGGTGGTCTAATAATTGCTCTTGAGTTTGATTTAGCCAACACGATATTTCTCTTGCAGGTGTACCGAAGTGGTCATAACGGGGCGGTCTTGAAAACCGTTTGGGGGAAACCCCACAGGGGTTCGAATCCCTTCACCTGCGGCTGAAAATAAATGAACACCGCCCGGCAGTTTGTCGGGCGGTGGTTGATTTGGTGTTACGAATTTTTATTGCAGTTGCAAACTTTCAATTTCTTTGTGTGTTAAACCTGTGGCTTTTTCAATTTGCCACATAGGCATATTCATTGCGATAAGGTTTCGCGCAACCTCGGCATAACCCTCAACACGCCCCTCTCTACGCCCCTCTCTACGCCCCTCAATAATCCCCTCTTGCTTAGCCCCACGAACAAACATATTATGGTCACGCCGTGCTTTTTCCCTGCGTTCATACAAATCACGTGCCTTTTCATCGCCAGACAACTCACGCAATCTGACAACAGTCGGTTGAAATTGCGGATTCCTTTCAGCAATCATGGTTAGCTCCTCCTCCGTTTCGGCGTTAATAAACTTTGCCCAATCGTACAGTTCTGTGCCATCAGTGTTGGGTGGCAATTTGCTCAACTCAAGCGTATGTATTTCCAACAAATCAGAAAATTCAACATTCGATTTTTGGTCGAACATTACGAAACGATGATGATATTCCGGGCTATCGGCAATCAGCGTTTCTTCCGTAATTATTATGCTTATAACTTTCTTAATTGTGTCGTAATTATCACCGCTACCCATTTGCTCTGTTATGAGTTTTGAACTGTAATAAATTACGCGTTCTTTAAGCTCGGGAGTTACTCGAAGTTGAATTTCTATATGGATTGTCTTTTTGCTTAACAGGCAAAATCGCCTTTATAATTCTACTGCTCAAAATAACACCTCGCTTTCTGTAATATTATTTTAGCATATTTGATTTTAAAAGTCAAGTTTTTTGAAAATTTGTAGCTGTTTATAAGAGAAGGGACGGGCAAGCCCGTCCCCTACAACTCGTCCGCGCAAGCGGACACAATAATTGTCAATTGTCAATTGTACATTGTCAATTGTTCGTCAGGTATTCCTTAACATTATAATAAGAAACATCCTCAACTATTTTAGACAGCCTTTTCATGTCAGCAGGGTATTCGCCTTTTTCAACCCATTCCCCTATTAAATTGCAGAGTATTCTTCTGAAATATTCGTGGCGTGGGTAGGACAAGAAGCTTCGTGAATCGGTTAACATTCCGATAAATCCTGCCAAAAAGCCGTCATTGCCTAACGAAATGAGTTGCTCGCACATTCCGGTGTTGTGGTCGTTGAACCACCACGCCGAGCCGTGCTGAATTTTGTTGACACAACTGCCGTCTTGAAAACAGCCTGCAATTGTGTCTATGACGGCGTTGTCGTTCGGATTAAGACTATATATAATGGTTTTGGGGAGGGTGTCGTCTTTTGTTAACGCGCCCAAGAAATCAGCCATCAGAGATGCGGGGGCGAAATTGCTTATGCAGTCAAACCCGGTGTCGGGTCCCAATCTCTCGAACATTAGAGGATTGTTATTGCGTTTGCAACCATAATGCAACTGCATGAGCCACCCCATTTTGTGATATTGCACCGCGCTGAACAGCATGAATGCCGTTTTATAATTTCTGATTTCAGTCTCTGTCAATGTCTCGCCTTTTACGCGCTTGCTGAAAATTTGTTCGATTGTCTCATTGCTTGCCGGCAGATAGTCAACGTACTCCAACGCATGGTCAGAGACGTTACAGCCCATGGTGGCGAAAAAGTTCATACGGTTAATGGCGGCCGCCTTTAAGTCCTCGAAGCTTTTGATTTCAATATTGCTTTTCTCTGATAATTTAGCGATATAATCACAGAACTCAGGGCTTTCAATGTTCATCGCCTTGTCGGGTCTCCATGCGGGCAAAACTTTGACATCAAAAGTTTTGTCTTCGGCAATGGCTTTGTGCCACTCAAGTGAGTCAATCGGGTCGTCTGTCGTGCAAATTAGTTCAACGTTGCTTTGTTTGATTAAGCCGCGAACCGACATCGCGGCTTCTTTAAGTTTTTCGTTGCAAAGCTCCCAAACTTCTTGAGCCGTGTCGCCTGACAATACCCCATGATAACCGAAATAACGTTGAAGTTCAAGATGAGTCCAGTGGAAAACAGGGCTGCCGATACATTGACAGATGGTCTCAGCGTATTTTTGAAACTTCTCGCGGTCAGAAGCGTCACCCGTTATGTATTTTTCGTTCACCCCTGCACAACGCATAAGTCGCCACTTATAATGGTCGCCACCGAGCCAAACCCTCGTGATGTTCTCGAACCTCAAATCTTTGGCAATCTCCTCAGGGTTAATGTGACAGTGGTAATCAATAATGGGTAGCTTTTTGGAATAATCGTGAAACAGCCGCACCGCCGTTTCGTTGTGAAGCATAAAATTCTCGTCCATAAACTTTTTCATGAGCAAGTTCCTCCTTAAATAAATTTATCATTATTAATTATACCGCTATTTTTAGCTTAAATCAATAGCAAAAACAAAAATAGTTGTTATGCACAACATATATGACTAAATATGTACATATTAGATAAATAAGAGGGTTAGGTTGCCTTTAGTAAATATAAATAAATTTTTTAAATTATTTCGGCTAAATACTTGACATATTCACAAACAAGTAGTATAATGTTAAATAAAGGTATGTAAAAAATACCTATTATCCCTGTCTATAATTGAGAAAAAACCGACAAACTGCTTAAATACACAGAAAATTCAACAAGCACGATTGTGCAGAAAGGGCACGGGTGAATATTTTTGACAAATTTATCACAATTGAAGATTGAAAGAAAGAACAACCCCGTTAAAGCAATACAGTTTGGGGAGGGTAACTTCTTGCGCGGCTTCGCGGATTATATGCTCGATGTTTTGAATGAGAAAACCGGGTGGGGCGGCGCGGTTACGATTTTACAGCCGATTGAATTTGGCACACTTGAACCTTTTAAGGCGCAAGACTGCCTTTACACCGTGTTCTTACGCGGTCTTGAAAACGGCAAAGAAAAGATTGAAAAGCGAATTATAACCTGCTGTAACAATGCGGTTTCCTGCATTAAAGAATACGAACAATACCGCGCTCTCGCTGAGGTTGACACACTTAGGTTTGTCATATCCAACACCACCGAGGCAGGAATTGTCTACGATTCTTCCTGTAAACTTGAGGACTGCCCACCATCGTCTTATCCGGCTAAGTTGGCTAAGTTTTTATTTAAGAGATATACATATTATAAAGGCGATGAAAGCAAAGGGTTGATAATCCTTCCGGTTGAGTTGATTGATGATAACGGAATAGAACTAAAAAGAATTGTCAAACTCCACTGTGCCGACTGGAAATTGGAAGAGTCTTTTGTTTCATGGTTGGACTCGGCTTGTGTGTTCGCTTCAACGTTGGTTGATAGGATTGTCACCGGCTATCCGAAAGACGAGAGCGAAGTATTCGCGGAGTTTGGCTATGAAGATAAGCTTACCGTCACAGGTGAGCCGTTCGCGCTGTGGGTAATTGAGGCTGACCGCGATATAAGTGGCGAACTCCCCTTTGACAAGGCGGGATTGCCTGTGATTTTTACCGATAATCAGAAACCTTATAAACAAAGAAAAGTGCGGATTCTCAACGGTGCGCACACCTCGTTTGTGCTTGCTTCTTTTTTGGCAGGTAATGATTATGTCGGTCAGTCAATGGACGATGAGTTGATTTATAAGTTCATGAGCGGCACTGTTTTTGACGAGATTGTCCCGACTTTAGATTTGCCGCCGCAAGAGCTTAAAGACTTTGCGAACGCCGTAATAGACAGGTTTAAAAATCCATTTATAAAACACGCTCTCTTAGATATATCATTGAACAGCGTTTCAAAATGGAGGGCGCGCTGTCTGCCGTCTCTTACCGAATATGTTAAGCGCAAAGGCGCGTTGCCTTCAAAGCTGTGCTTCTCAATTGCGGCAACTATTGCTTTTTATAACGGCACTCAACTTAAAGACGGCGTATTAATCGGAAGCCGCAATGACATTCCATATAATATAAGAGATGATAAGGCAGTTTTGGAATTTTTCGCGGCAAACTCAAAACTCGCAGCTGACGAATTAGTCAAGCTCTTTCTAAGCAACAAAGACTTCTTCGGGGCAGACTTAAATGAAATTGACGGGCTTTGCGACAAAGTTTCAAAATACTTAGGTTCAATTCGCGAGAACGGCATGAGAGAAGCAATAACTGCCGTTGTTGCCGAGTAATAACGGAGAATTATATGCAGGTAATTAAAATCAACGGCGCAGATAACGTTATAGTTGCCATAAACGCCGTTTCAAAAGGTTTCGAGGTTAAACTCGATGGGGTTAGCATTATTGTTAACCATGACGTTCCGGCAGGGCATAAAATAGCGATTTGCGACATTGATAACGCACAGCCGGTAATTAAATATGGCGAGAGAATTGGTTTCGCGAAGGGCGATATAAAAACGGGTGATTGGGTTCATGTTCATAACTTGAAAACCGCACTCAGCGGAAAAGTTGAGTATACATATAACCCCGTTGATGTCACTAATTCACCGAAAGCTACGATGACACCGCGCACTTTTAATGGCTTTTTGCGTGAGAACGGCACTGCAGGAGTTCGCAACGAGGTTTGGATTATTCCCACCGTTGGCTGTGTTAACGGAACGGTAAAACTTCTCGAACAATACGGGCGTGAGCGTTTGAAAGAAAAATTTGCCACCGGAGGCTCGCCGGTTAATGAATTAATTGCTTTTCCTCACCCATATGGTTGTTCTCAAATGGGTGAAGACCAAGAGAACACCCGAAAGGTTTTGGCTAACTTAGTCAACCACCCAAATGCGGGCGCGGTTTTGGTTGTCGGTCTCGGCTGTGAGAACAGCGGCGTGGGAATTTTGAAAGATTATATCGGGCAGTACAACCCTGATAGAGTAAAGTTTTTAATAGCGCAAGACCACGATGACGAGGTCGCTGTCGGTGAGAAACTTTTAGACGAGCTTATTGAACATGCGGCGATGGCACGGCGCACTGAGCTTCCTGTTTCTAAGTTGGTGATTGGCTTAAAGTGCGGCGGCTCAGACGGTTTTTCGGGAATAACGGCTAACCCCGTTGTCGGCGAGTTTTCAGATTTATTGGTTTCAATGGGTGGAACGTCAATACTAACTGAAGTGCCGGAGATGTTCGGGGCAGAGCAAATCTTGATGAATCGCGCGAAAGACGGGAATGTCTACAACGAGATTGTAAGTCTTATCAATAATTTCAAGGAATACTATGAGAAAGCCGACATGCCAATCTACGAGAACCCCTCACCCGGAAACAAAGCAGGGGGAATTTCAACGCTTGAAGATAAGTCGTTGGGTTGCACTCAAAAATCGGGAACTTCACCCGTTTGCGGTGTATCGGAATATGGCGAGAGAGTAAAAACAAACGGGCTGAATTTGCTTTGCGCCCCCGGAAACGACCTTATAGCGGCAACCGCTTTAGCCGCGGCAGGTGCGCAGATTGTATTATTCACCACAGGCAGGGGAACACCTTTTGCCTCACCCGTTCCCACCGTGAAAATTTCAAGCAACACCGCCTTGTTCACCAAAAAGGCAGGGTGGATTGACTTCAACACAGGCTATGCCGTAGACGGGACACGCACAATAACACAGTTAAGCGCGGATTTATTAGACTTCGTGATTGAAACAGCAAACGGAAAGCTGATTAAAAGCGAAGAGTTGAAACTCTACGACATGGCGATTTTTAAAACCGGGGTAACTTTATAGTTGACAATTGACAGTTGAGAGTTGACAGTTAATTGTGTTGGAATTACTCGTTAACGAGTATAAAATATGAAAAAAATGAAGGAGAAGTATGTTATGACTGTTTTAGAGGAAATTTCAAAAATCGGTATAGTTCCGGTCATTGCGTTGGATGACGCTAAAGATGCAAAGCCTTTGGCAAAGGCACTTTGCGATGGTGGGCTTCCTTGCGCCGAGGTAACATTCAGAACAGCGGCGGCGGAGGAAAGCATCAAAATCATGTCAACAGAATTCCCGAATATGTTGGTGGGGGCAGGGACAGTTCTTACCACCGAGCAAGCCGACCGCGCGGTGGCGGCGGGAGCGAAATTTGTCGTCAGCCCGGGCTTAAACCCAAAAATAGTTAAGTATTGTGTAGACAAGGGAATACCGATGGCACCCGGTTGCGCTAACCCTTCTGACGTAGAGCAAGCTATAGAATTAGGGTTGAAAACCGTCAAGTTCTTCCCGGCTGAACAAGCCGGCGGTCTTAACATGATAAAGGCGATGGCGGCTCCTTATACAGGCATCACCTTTATGCCGACAGGCGGCGTTAACGCCAAGAACCTTCTCGATTATCTCAACTTTAATAAAATAATCGCTTGCGGCGGCAGTTGGATGGTTACAAAAGACATGGTCAGCGCGGGAGAGTTTGACAAAATCACCCGTCTCACCCGTGAAGCAGTTGAGCTTATGTTGGGCTTTAAATTAGCTCATATCGGCATTAACGAAACAAGCAACGACAACGCATTAAACACCGCAAATCGTTTTGATGAATTGTTTGGCTTTAAAGCAAAACCCGGCAACAGCTCAAACTTCGCCGGCAAATTCATCGAGGTTATGAAAACCCCTTACTTAGGCAAAAACGGTCATATAGCAATCGGAACAAACTTTATCGAACGCGCCGTCTATCACCTTGAAAAACGCGGTGTCAAATTCGATAAAACCACCGAAAAGAGAGACGGCGCAGGCGTACTCAAAGCCGTTTATCTCGAAGGCGAACTCAGCGGCTTCGCAGTTCATTTAGTTCAGTCTTAAACCGGCGAGCCGCCGGTGGCAGAATTCTTTATTTTTGTATGTCTTTTAAAACTAAAATAAATTATAAAAAGGAGAGTATAAGCAATGAAACGGGTAATTACATTTGGCGAAATCATGTTAAGATTGGCACCGGAGGGGTACTACAGATTTGTTCAGGCTGAAAAATTCAACGCGACTTATGGCGGAGGAGAAGCGAACGTTTCGGTTTCTCTTGCGAATTACGGCTATGACGCTAAATTTGTCACCAAACTCCCCAAACACCAAATTGGTCAAGCGGCAGTTAATTCTCTCAGAAAATACGGCGTTGACACAAGCTTTATCGCGCGCGGCGGCGACAGAGTGGGGATTTATTTCCTCGAAAAAGGCGCGAGTCAAAGACCCTCAAAGGTAATTTATGACCGCGCAGGCTCTTCTATTTCGACTGCCACCACCGCCGACTTCGATTGGGATAAAATTTTCGACGGCGTTGACTGGTTCCATTTCACGGGAATCACCCCTGCTTTAGGCGACTCTGCTACTGCTGTTTGCCTTGAAGCGTGCAAAAAAGCTAAAGAAAAAAATATTACCGTAAGCTGTGACTTAAACTACAGAAACAATCTGTGGAGCAAAGAAAAAGCAGGAAAAGTAATGGGCGAGCTTTGCCAATATGTTGATGTTTGTATCGCAAACGAAGAAGATGCAGGCGACGTATTCGGGATTACCTCAAAGGGGACAGATGTCACCAAGGGTGCGGTAAATCATGATGGTTATAAAGATGTTGCGAAACAACTTATGGACCGTTTTAACATGAAAAAAGTAGCCATTACTTTAAGAACATCAAT
Source organism: Oscillospiraceae bacterium (assembly GCA_009777445.1). Taxonomy (GTDB): domain Bacteria; phylum Bacillota; class Clostridia; order Oscillospirales; family Ruminococcaceae; genus Ruminiclostridium_E. The sequence continues at coordinate 27,771 of WRLV01000011.1, forward strand.
CTCAGCAAGTGACAACAACTGGGCGGCTATGCTTTATGACGGCAACGGCTATTATTTCTCAAAAGAATATCCTGTGCGCATTGTTGACCGTGTTGGCGGTGGCGACAGCTTTGGCGGCGGCTTAATTTATGCTTCGCTTGAAGGCTTTGAACCACAAAAAGCCATTGAGTTTGCGGTTGCGGCAAGCTGTCTGAAACACACTGTTGAAGGCGACTTTAACCTTGTTGACGTTGCTGAAGTAACAAAACTCGCCGGCGGTGATGCATCGGGAAGAGTTCAAAGATAATTATAATTTATTAATTTTTAATTTTAAGGAGCAAGTTTGATGGAACTTAGAACAGCCGCTTCACCAAAAGACGTGAAGCATTATGACACAGACCGTTTAAGAGAGGAATTTCTTATTGACGATTTGTTTAAACCCGATGAAATTAAAACCCTTTACAGCCATATCGACAGGATTATTGTCGGCTCTGCCGTTCCCGTTTCAAATGCGTTGACTTTGACAGCGGGTGAAGAAATTCGCGCAGCGTATTTCTTAGAACGCAGAGAAATGGGAATCATCAATGTCGGTGGCAAAGGTGTCGTAACCATAGACGGCAAAGACTATGCACTTGACTTCAAAGACGGGATTTATATCGGAATGGGCGCGAAAGACATCTCTTTCAAAAGCGACGCTAAAGACAATCCCTCAAAATTCTATTTTAACAGCGCGCCTGCCCACAAAGCTTATCCCATCAAGTTGGTTAGAAAAGACGACATACTCCCCGAAAATAAAGTTGAATTAGGCACGGGTGAAGCCTGTAACGAGCGTGTAATCAATAAATACATAGTTCCGGGGCAGGTAGATAGTTGTCAATTAGTAATGGGTATTACCTCGCTCAAACCGGGCAGCGTATGGAACACCATGCCTTGGCACACCCACGACAGAAGAATGGAAGTCTATCTTTATTTTGAAGTTCCCGATGATGCGGTAGTGTTCCATTATATGGGTGAACCCAACGAAACAAGACACATAATCATGCGTAACCAAGAAGCGGTAATTTCACCGAGCTGGTCAGTGCACAGCGCGAGCGCGACAAAGTGTTATTCGTTTATTTGGGGAATGGTGGGCGAAAACCAAGCCTTCGATGACATGGACTGGGTTCCCACAAAAGACATGCGCTAACCGGCGAACCGCCGGTGGTAGACCGGGGAAACTCGTTTTTATTTGCAATAGCTCACGCGCTGGTTCATCTTGAGCTTTTTCAACCGGCGAGACAGCGAGCCGCTGGTAGCAGACCGGGAAAACTCATTAGTCGGTCATAAAATATTTAAGGAGAAACATAATGAATAATTGTTTGTCAAAAAACAAGTTTTGTTTAGACGGAAAAGTCGCTTTAGTTACCGGAGCGGCGCACGGCATAGGCTTTGCCATCGCTGAAGGTTTAGCAGGAAACGGAGCTAAAGTCGTGTTTAATGACCTCAGTCAAGAAATGGTGGACAAAGGTTTGGCGGCATATAAAGAAAAAGGTATTGACGCCAAAGGTTATATTTGCGATGTTACCAACGAAGAACAAGTAAAGGAGATGGTCGAAAAGATTGAAAAGGATGCGGGTGTTGTTAAAATTCTCGTCAACAATGCCGGCATGATTATCCGCAAGCCCATGGAAGAGATGAGTGCGGCAGAGTTCAGAAAAGTCATTGATGTTAACCTGAACGCCCCGTTCATCATGTCGCAGGCGGTAATCCCCGGGATGCTCAAATCCGGCGGCGGCAAAATAATCAACATCTGCTCTATGATGTCAGAGCTTGGTCGCGAAACAGTATCAGCATACGCGGCATCAAAAGGCGGGCTGAAAATGCTCACCAAAAACATAGCTTCTGAATATGGTGGGCGGAATATCCAATGCAACGGCTTAGGCCCCGGCTATATTGCCACTCCGCAAACTGCCCCGCTTCGCGAAGAAGGGCACCCATTCAACAGTTTTATCATCGCAAAAACTCCTGCCGAGAGGTGGGGCAACCCCGAAGACCTTGCGGGGCCCGCAGTGTTCTTGGCATCTCCCGCATCAGACTTTGTTAACGGGCATATCCTATACGTTGACGGAGGAATTTTAGCTTATATCGGAAAACAGCCGAAATAAGGCAAATATTTTATTTTAATAAAGGAGAAATCATATGAAAATTCAAAGAATTATAGCTTGCGTATTAACAGCGGCAATGGCAATGTCAGTTATGTCAGCATGTACCGGCGGCGGCAGTGGCGGCGGCGGTGGTGGCGGCGGTGGCGGTGGCGGCGGTGGCGGCCAAAGCACAATCACCGTATCATGGTGGGGCGGCGAAGGAAGACACGAAGCAACAAACGAAGCCCTTGCAAAATTTGAAGAATTAAACCCCGAAATTAAAACAAGTGCGCGTTTTGGCGCGTGGGACGGTTGGGAAACAACCATGGCAACCGGCTTTATGTCTAACACAGCCCCTGATGTTTGCCAACTTAACTGGAACTGGTTATACCTGTTCACAAACTTCGGCAGAAACCCCGTGTTAACAGATTTGAATGGTTATTCAAGCACAATTGACCTCGCACAATTTGATGCAGGTTCAATTGACCAATGTACTATTGAAGGGCAACTCTTAGGTATTCCCGTTTCCACAACCGGGCGCATATTCTTCTGGAACGAAGCTATGTTTGAAAGGGCCGGCACTTCAATCCCCACAACCTTAGACGAGCTTTATGCGGCAACTACAGCGATTAAAAACAATTTAGGCGAAGACCATTTCCCGTTGGTTTTAGGCGAATATGACCGTATGATTTTAATGGTTTATTACCTTCAATCAATCTATGGCAAAGCATGGGTAGTTGACAATGTTCTGCAATACACCGAAAGCGAAATTGCTGAAGGTTATGACTTGTTTGCCGAATGGGAAGCAAAAGGCGTTATCCCGACTATTGCTAACCTCACAGGTGACGGCGCGCAATCTCTTGACAGAAACGCAAAATGGATTGACGGACGTTATGGCGGCATCTTTGAGTGGGACTCTTCAGCCCCCAAATTCAAAGAAGCTATGGATGAAAACCAAAGTTTCGTTTTGGGCGATTTCTTCCCTGACTTTGGTGGCCCACACACCAACCAAGGCTATGGTTTTTCAAAAGTTTCGATGGTGTTCAGCATATCTGCAAGTGCTAACAACAAAGACGGCTCTGCTAAATTAATCGAGTTCCTCTTAAACGATGATGCAGGAACTTCAATCATGGGTTCAGAACGTGGCATTCCGCTTTCAAGAAAAGCCCTTGAAAACACAAGAAGCCAAAACTTGTTAGACGAGCTTACCATGGATGCTAACCAAAAAGTTATGGCATGGGTTCAGTTCCCACTTGACCCCTTGTTTGAAGATGCTACACTTAGAGATGGCGCAACCGGCGTTTACTACAGAACTTTCTCAAGAGTCAGCGCGGGCTCAGCTACATCAGCAGAAGCGGCAAAAATGCTCAGCGATGAAGTCACCGCTGTTTTAGAACTCGATAGAGGCTAAACAATTTATGCAGAAAGTGAAGAAAGGGCATATTTGAAAAATGGAAAAAATAACTAAGGTTCAGGACTTTATTGATGCTTTATATAAAAGCTATACAAATTATAAGACCTATTGGAACTATGAGGACGGTTGTGTTCTCACGGGGTTTGTTCAGTTGTTTGACGTTACTCAAGATAAAAAGTATATCGAATATGTGGTTAACTATCTTGAAAAGGTAATACTCGATGACGGAACAATCACTAACTATGAAACCGGCGCGAATAATATTGACGGTTTCAACTGCGGCAAAGTTTTATATCGCGCTTATGACTATACTAAAGACGAAAAATTCAAAAACGCCATTGAGTTCTTGATTAAAAATTTAAGGCAGCACCCGCGCACTAAAACCGAGAACTTCTGGCATAAGGGGATTTATCCTAATCAAGTTTGGTTAGACGGGCTTTATATGGCGCAACCGTTTTATGCGGAATATGAAACGCGTTACAACAACAAAGAAAATTATGCAGACATAGCAAAACAATTCCAAAACGTCAAAATGCTTATGCGCGACTCTAAAACCGGGCTTTATTATCACGGTTATGACGAAGCAAGAAAGATGTTTTGGGCAGACAAACAAACAGGGCTTTCACCCAATTTCTGGTTGCGTTCAATCGGTTGGTTTTTCATGGCACTTGTGGACACAATTGATGCCATTTCAGAACAAGTCTATGAACATCGTCGCGTGCTTATTGATATTTTCAGAGAGCTTGCAGATGCGATTTTGGCGCAACAAGACTCCAAAACAAAACTCTTCTATCAAGTTATTGACCACCCCAACGCTGAGGGTAACTACACCGAAACATCGGGTTCGTCAATGGTCGCTTACGCGCTTATGAAGGGCGTTCGTTTGGGCGTTTTAAACAGAGAAAAATACTTAGACAAAGGGGTAGAAGTATTTGACGGGATTGTTGAGCACAAGTTGAATGACGGGATTCTCTCCGACATTTGCTGTGTGGCAGGGTTAGGCCCCGAAAACAACCCTACACGCAACGGCTCAGTTGAATACTACATCTCTGAAACCAAAGCAAACAACGACGCTAAAGGCGCGGGGCCGTTTATGATGGCATATGCGCAAAGACTAATGTTAATATAAAGAAGTATAGGGGGTTATTATGTCAAGTTTTAGTAACAACGCCGGCGTATATGGGCAAACCGGATTTTTAGCGTTTTGCAAAAGAAACTACGGTTTTATGTTCATTCTTCTCTGGTTTGTCGGATTTTTGATTTTCAGGCTATACCCATTCGCTTCCTCTCTTTATTACAGCTTTACCGACTTTAACCTACTGCGCCACATGACCTCAACACATAATGCGGTCGGTTTTGACAACTATGCTTTTGTCTTCACAGATGACATTCCGCTCAGGTCTTTGGGAATTACTTTCATGTATTCTTTTGTCACTGTTCCCTTGAAGCTGATTGTTTCTCTGTTTGTTGCCTACATACTGAACTACAAACTTAAAGGGGTTAACCTTTTCAGAACCGCTTATTACATTCCGTCAATTCTCGGCGGCTCTATTGCCATAGCGGTATTGTGGAAAGCGATGTTCAGCAACGAGGGCGTAATTAACACCATTATGGGTGCTGTCGGGCTGGCCCCATACAACTGGCTCGGTGAGTCGGACACGGCGGTGTTTATTATCTCCGCGCTGAGAATTTGGCAGTTCGGTTCGGCAATGGTATTGTTCTTAGCGGCACTTAAAGGGGTTTCTCTTGACCTCTATGAGGCGGCAACCATAGACGGCGCTTCAAAAGTGAGACAGTTTTTCAGCATCACCGTTCCTTTGATTACCCCGATTATATTCTACAACCTTATCACACAAGTCGTTCAGGCGTTTCAAGAGTTTAACGGCCCGTTCATTATTACAAACGGTGGTCCGGACGGGGCGACTACGCTAATCGCATTGCTAATCTATAACAACGCATTCAGGCAGTATGACATGGGTATGGCGAGCGCGATGGCGTGGGTATTGTTCTTGATTGTGGCAATATTGAGTATAGTTGCATTTGTAAGCCAGAAAAAATGGGTTTACTATGATGATGTTAAGTAAGGGGGGCGAGAAAGAATGGTAGAAAGTTATAAGGCGTCACAAAAAATCGCAACTGTCATCAAATATATCGTGCTTATTATCGTTGGCATCATCATGATATACCCACTGTTGTGGATGATAGGCGCGACATTTATGAGCAACGCAGAAATTTACGGCTCAATTTCACCCATTCCGATGAATTGGGATTTTAGCGGATGGGCAAAAGCAGCCACCACCACATTAGGCGGAAGCATTAACATTTGGCAAGCAATGATTAACACCTATTTAATCGTAATTCCTAAGGTTATTTTCACTATCATTTCCAGCACAATTGTAGCCTATGGGTTCGGAAGATTTGAGTTCGTCGGCAAAAAAGTCTTCTTCGCAATCATGGTGTCAACATTGTTCTTACCGCAGGTAGTAATGAACGTTCCCCAATTCATCATGTATAATTCTTGGGGTTGGGTTAACTCACCGCTTTACCTTCCGCTTATCGCGTCAACGCTGTTCGCGACAGAGTCATACTTCGTATTCATGTTAGTGCAATTTTTGCGCTCTGTTCCGCGCGAACTTGACGAAGCGGCTAAGATTGACGGCTGTAACGCTTTTCAGATTTTAGTTATTATTATCTGTCCTATGTTAAAGCCGGCAATGGTTAGCGCAGGGTTGTTCCAGTTCATGTGGTCGTCAAACGACTTCTTAGGGCCGTTGCTTTATGTTACGTCACCCGAGAGATATCCGGCGGCAATATTCGTAAGAAGTGCGGTGGGTGACTCGGGGGCCACCGTTGAATGGAACTTAGTTCTCGCTTTGTCGCTCATTTCAATTCTCCCGTCGCTCATTGTTTTCTTCTTGGCGCAAAGACAATTCGTTGAGGGGATTTCAGCGGGCAGTGTTAAGGGTTAGGTTAGGGTTAGGTTAGGGTTAGATTTTTTAAAACAATTAAAAAAGCGTGGGGCGACGAGACACCGTCGCCCCTATGTCATAAACAGAAAGGACATGGAAAATGAAGCCGAAACTTATAAAAAAAGGTTGTCGTTTCGCCGTGATTAAAATGGACGATGGCGGACATTACAACACAAAAAAGGAATATGAAATTTCAATCCGCGAAACTAAGGTTGTGTCGGAGCCGCGCCGATTTAAAACAAACAAATCAATTGTTCCCATATTCACGCTTAAACCCGGCACTGACTATACGGTTTATATAGAAGAGCATGAACTTAGCTTTAGAACCGACAAAGAATTCGTTACCTTGTGCGTTCGCGACTTTGGGGCGAAAGGCAACGGCGTTCAAGACGACACGGTTTACATTCAGGCTGCCATAATGGCATGTCCTCCAAAGAGCCGTGTTTTAATACCCCCCGGTGACTATCTCGTGACAAATCTTTTTTTAATGAGTAATGTCAAAATCGAAATTTTAAAAGGCGCGCGGTTGATTATGAACACCGAGCGGTATGCCCATGCTGTCTTACCCGGCATAATTGAAAGTTATGACGGCTTAAGCGAATATAATCTCGGAACGTGGGAAGGCAACCCACTTTCAAAATTCGCCTCTTGCATAAACGCGCTGAATGTTTCAAACGTTGAAATTTATGGCGAGGGCGAAATTTTCGGCAACGCCTCTGACGAAAACTGGTGGCACGATGCTAAAGTGAAAAGAGGGGCGTGGCGACCGCGATTGTTTTTCACCAACGCTTCAAGCGACATAAGTGTTATCGGGCTAACCTTCAAAAACAGCCCAAGTTGGAACATCCACCCTTATTTTTCAAAAAATCTTGAGTTTATCGCGCTGAACATCATAAACCCCGCTGACTCTCCCAACACCGATGGAATTGATGTTGAGTGCTGTAAAAACGTTCACATAATCGGCGTGCACTTTGACGTGGGCGACGACTGTATCGCGCTTAAATCCTGCAAAATTTATATGGCTGAAAAGTATAAACGAACCTGTGAAAATATATATATCGCGAACTGTCTTATGGAAAGCGGTCACGGCGCGCTTACTGTCGGCTCTGAGATGGCGGGCGGCGTTAAGGGCGTGATTGTGTCGCACTGCTTTTTCCTTAACACTGACAGGGGGTTAAGGGTAAAAACGCGGCGTGGGCGTGGGCGGTTGTCGATTTTAGATGATATTACCTTTTCGTGTATCACGATGGACAATGTGCAGACACCATTTGCGGTTAACAGCTTTTATTTCTGTGACCCCGACGGAAAAAGCGACTATGTTCAAAACACAGAGCCGCTGCCCATTGACCACCGCACGCCGCAAATCAAAACTCTTGTAATTGAAGATGTCGTCTGCGAAAATGCGCATATCGCGGCAGCTTATTTCACAGGGTTGCCCGAAAGAAAAATCGAGCAAATAATAATGAGAAATGTGAGAATAAAATTCGCCGACGATGCAAAAACCGGTGAAGCTGAAATGCGCTGTAACATTCCACCCATGTCAAAACACGGCATTTATGCTTGTAATGTCAACCGCCTCTTGCTTGAAAATGTCGTGATTGAAAACCACGAAGGCGATGACTTAGTTGTTGAAAATGTTAACGAGGTTGAAAGGGGGTAAGAGCTATGCTCAATATAGGACTACGGCTTCATGACGGTGAGAAATTACCTCTTAGTGAACTTTTGCCGTTGGTACGGCAAAAAGGGTTTAAGTGCGCGCATTTGGCGTTATCGAAATCTATTTCGGAGTACAGCGTGGCGAATGATGCGCTGACTCCCGGTTATGCCATGCATTTAAAAGAATTATTTTCGCAAAATAATATTGATGTCGCGATTTTGGGTTGCTATCTCAACCTCTCATCTGAAACGGTTGACATTGAGCGTTATTTGGCGCATATTCGCATAGCATCAATTATGAAAGTCGGCATGGTGGGGAGCGAAACGCCCGGTGACGGCGGCTATGACACCCTTATAAAAAACCTTAAAACAGTGCTGAGTTATGCCGAAAAACTCGGGGTTATGTTTGCCGTTGAGCCTGTCGCGAAAGACGTTATGAGTACCCCGAAACTAACAAGGAAAGTGTTAGACGAAATAAACTCACCTAATTTAGGGGTTATTTTCGACCCGGTTAACCTCTTGTCAATTGACAATTTCCACGAGCGTGAAAATATTCATAAAGAAGCCATTGAGCTTTTGGGGAATGACATTATGGCGGTTCATATAAAGGATTTTGTCAAGGTTGATAACAAACTTGAATCGGTTGCGGCAGGTGACGGCGAGATGGATTATCGCAAAATTTTAAGCTATCTCAAAAAAAGCAAGCCGTTTATCCACGCGACACTCGAAAACACCAACCCCGACAACGCCGTGAAGGCAAAAGAGTATATCGAAAGGCAGTTGGCAGAAGCCAATTAATTAAAAAAATGAGTTTTTTCAGTATTGACAATCCCGTTTTTCGGGCTATATCGCGAGTCGGCGACTTTTTTATATTGTCGTTTTTGGTTCTCATCACCGGCATTCCGCTCATCACATTGGGGGCATCTTTGACTGCCCTCTTTGATGTCTGCATAAAAATATTGCGAAAGCGAGACGAAAACATCTTTAAAGACTTTTTCAAGTCCTTTAAAAGCAACTTCAAACAAGCAACCCTTATATGGGTGCCGATGGCTGTGGTGGGAGTCGTTTTGTTTGTGGGGCTTTGGTTTTGGGATATGCGCATTGAAATAGACGGCGACTTTTCGTCACGTGTGTTTTACGCGCTTAACGTTGGCTTTTTGTTAGTCTGGACGGCAATTATACACTATGTTTTCGCGGTTCAGGCGGTGTTCGAGAATACGGTGAAAGCCACTGTCAAAACAGCATTTTTAATGTCGCTGAAACATTTCCCAAACACAATTATCCTGTTGGCTTGCACAGCCGCATTGATTTATGGGTGCATGATTTCCCCTGTTGTTATTGCGTTTTTGCTGTTTGTCGGGGTTGGTCTGTTCGGTATGATTTATTCTGTGCGCCTTCTCGTTGTTTTCAGAAAACATAACGATGCCCTCGCCCCTGCCGATGACGACGGCAATAACGAGCCAATCCTGCAACTAATCAAAAACAAGAAGGAAAAGGGCGAGCGCCCCGACTACGGAAAGTCTAAGGTAATCAAATGAATTTTTCTAAATCCATAACGATAAATCTTCACGGTATGCTTTCGGCTGCGGCGCGAAAACGGCTGTTGAGAGAAATTGAAAAAGCCCCACCCGGCATGGAAAAAATCGTGGTAATCCACGGCTGCAACAGCGGAACGGTATTACGCGATATGGTGCGCTCAATAAAATCAAAACGAATCTTAGAAATAACCCCAACTTTCTCAAACGACGGGGAAACTACGATTTATTTGAGGGGTTGAAAAATGACTTTTAGATTTACCGCGCCCTGCCATTTTGGGCTTGAGAAAACGCTTTCGTTTGAGGTTAAACGCGCCGGCGGAAAAGAGTTGGAAATAATCGATGGAAGGGTTAATTTCAGCGGTGATGAGCGTGTCTTGGCTATGGCTAACATTTCTTGCTCTGTTGCAGAGAGAATCGGGATTGTGTTGGCTGAATTTAACGCAAAAACTTTTGACGATGTTTTTGACAATATTAAGAATGCCGAAAGCACCGCGCTCATCGAAAAAGACGGGCGTTTCCCCGTGGTGAAGGGGCAGTCTGTAAAATCGGCGTTAAGTAGCATACCCGCTCTTCAGCGAACGGTAAAAAAAGCACTCGTCCATGCTTTGGAAAAGCGGTATAAAACGCGGCTTTGTGAGACGGGGGCTTTGTTTCCTGTACGCTTTTTTCTGTTTAAAGACAAAATGAGCGTTTATCTTGACACTACCGGCGACGGGCTTCACAAACGCGGTTATCGCGCCAATTCGGGCGGCGCACCGCTTAAAGAAACCCTCGCGGCGGGAATATGTGACATTGCCGGTGTCAGAAGTGATAGCATTGTAACCGACCCTTTTTGCGGAAGCGGCACAATTTTAATCGAGGCGGCGTTTAAGGCACTTGACATTCCACCCGGAATTAATCGCCGATTTGTTGCCGAAAACTGGAAAGCCATTCCCAAAAGAATTTGGGAAGATGTGAGGGAATGTCTCAGAGCTAACATTAAAGAAAGCAATTTTCATGCCTTTGGCTTTGACAGCGAACCCGAAATGGTGGCACTTGCGACTGAAAATATAAGAAAAGTTAAAATCCCTGCGCTGCTGAAACACATCAGTGTCGAGCGGCGGGACATCGCTGATTTTAAATATGAGTGCGAAAACATGAAACTTATAACGAATCCGCCATATGCCGAGAGAATGTTAAACGAGACTCAAGCCGCCGCGATTTATCAAAGTATGGGGCAAACACTTTTTCCAAAAGGCAATAACGAGATTTACGTTATAAACTCAAACGCTGACTTTGAACATTATTTAGGGCAAAAAGCAACCAAAAATCGAAAGCTTTATAACGGAATGTTAATGTGCAGATTGTATCAATTTTGACAATTTTGCCAACTGTTTACACGTATTTTGTCGGCTTTTATTCTTAGACTATTAGTGACGGTTGTCTGTCTTTTTGTTTTTGACTGCCGTCAATTGTCACCGAAAAAGGGGAATTTTATGTCGAATTTAAAAAAAATTCTGCCGCTTAACGCTATGAGCGAATTGCCTGAGCCTAATGCTGATGCTAAAAGTATAACTGCACTGAAAAAATCAGGCGGTAAAATTGTCGGCTATCAGCTTGAAGATGGCAGCTTAGTGAACAAAAGCGATGCGGTTAACCTTGCCAGACAGGGCGGGATAAAAGGTGTGGGCATTGCCAAAAATAAGGGGACAGAATATCTTAAGTCTTTGCCCGACGAAAATGACAAAAATAATTTAAGCAATTTGCCAACGATGTAAACAGTTGACAATTGACAGTTGAGAGTTGACAGTTGTGGTGTCGCCGTTGGCGATGGATTTAAAATTATGAAGAAATGCACTGCCCGGCACTTGTTTGTGTTGGGCGGTGTTTTTGTTTCAAAAATAAATTAAAATCCTGTCCCAAAATGTCCGTTTTGTTGTGTTATAGTAGTTATATGATTTAATGGAGAAAGGAGATGATTGAAATGAGAACTAAAAATCAACTGTCAACCGGTTTTAAACTTATCGGTAATGACACTGAATTATTGTTGCTTTAAAAAAGACCCAAAAGACCCCAAAAGACCCGGAAATATACCTTGCATGTTCCAAGAAAGTATGTTATGATGTTAGTATTAAAATTTTTAAAGAAAGAGGAAATCAAAAATGGAAATCACAATAAACAGTAACGCAAAACTTGAAATTGAATCAAGCGGCGACTACAAAAAAGATGCCAAAAAAGCTTGCAGATTCGCTTATGAGGTCTGGAGTGAACAGCTAAAATTAGCGAAGCTTATAACAACCATGCAAAACAGAATGGTTCGAGAAGGTTTATACAAACCTTTTGAGGATTTTGAGGAAAAACAGGAAGAATTTGTGCTTAAACTACCCGGGCAGCTTGAAGCAGAGCGCGAAGCCGCGCGGAACAAAAAAATCAACAAAAACTTTAAGAGATTTATTGAAGCATCAAAGAAAATTAAAGAGGCAGAAGCGGCAGGTGAAGATTTGCCGGAGTCGGTCTTCAAAAAATGGACTCCTGAAGACGAAAGGGAGGAAAGAAAAGCAGAATGGGAGTCCAAACAACTTGAGAAATTGACTGCAATTATGAG
>WRLV01000012.1 GCA_009777445.1 Oscillospiraceae bacterium
AAAACTTAAAAATAAATCCCCGTAAATATGGGAAAACATACTTTCAAAGCGCATTTGTGCAGAAAGGCATGTCTGAAAAAAGAAATCATTGACAATTTCACTTTAATCTGCTATACTATAAATAATATAGCGTAGCTTAGAAAGGAACCCAAAACCATGAACCCACAAATTTTTCTCAAAAGAGCGTTCGCGCTCATTCTGTCAATATCATTAATACTGCCGTTTGCCGTTGTTCCGACATTGGCAAACAATAGCTTCACCCTGCGCGTGGGTGAGTCAATGCAACTAACCGCAAGCACCCTCGGTGATGTAAACGTCCAAATCGTTGGGTGGTTCTCAAACACGTCCGATGTCGTAATTGTAAGCACTTCACGAAGTGGCAATATGCACTATTGCACGATAAGAGCAACAGGCACGCAATGGCCCTCAACCATGGTCTATTTAGAGTGGACACACGAGTTGGGGAGCGGTTTCAGGCAAACGCAACGCGCCCAATTTTACATCACCACTCAAGCCGCGCTTGTCGCCCCTACCGACATCTCTTTGTCGCCCGAAACGTTAGATTTAAATGTCGGTGATAATTTTTTGTTAAGCTCAACTATTACTCCGCCTAACGCCAACACTTCAACCTCTTTGTCCTGGAGTTCAAGCGACACATCGGTTGTAAGCGTAATCGGTCTCGGCGACCACCGCGGCTCGTGCACGGCACGTGGGCCCGGAACAGCAACTATAACAGTGCGTACAGTGAACGGCAAAACGGCTGAATGTCAAGTAACCGTTGCCGTTCCCCCACTCGCTTTAGTTAGCTCGAACCCTGCAAATAACGCAATAGACATTCCTATAAACCAAATATTACAAGTTACCTACAACGTCCCCATTCAAGTGGGTGAAAGTTATGAAGACATTCAGCTTTATAACGTCACCGCTGATGTCGCCGTGTCAAGCGGAAAGCAAATCAATGGTAACACCTTAGAGCTTACCCCTGTTTCACTTTTTGAATATGACACAGAATACAGGCTTACAATTCCCGAAAATTCGCTTGAAAATTCAGTCGGTGTGCCGCTTGAAAAAGACACTTTAATCGAATTTACAACGAGAGCGACAGCCATTCAGTTAGAAAAACCAACCGCGTCACCGCGCGGCGGCGGTGTCGCAATGGGGCAGCAAATTATACTCAGCACAGCAACACCGGGAGCCGCTCTTTATTACACCCTTGACGGCTCTGAGCCTACTGCGAACTCGTTGCTTTATAGCGAACCGATTGTTGTATTTACCCCTATAGCTTTAAGGGCAATCGCCATACATGAGGGCTATGATGACAGCGAAATTCTTGAAGCCGACTATCATATTGACGACCAACCCCAAAGTATAGTCTGGGAAAATGACGTAATACTCTCCCCAAATGTTGAGGCTCACCCTTTCGCAGGCGTTTATACCATAGAGGGCGATTTACACATAGGTGATAATGTAACCGTTTATTCACACGGCGTTTCACAAGCGGTTTTAAACGTAAAAGGAAAATTAACCTTAGGAAAGAACGCCGTCATCGTGGTGAGAAACCAATACTATCCTGCCGCACCGTCAAATGCGGTAAACGCTTCCACATCGGCAGGCGACATGGAGAGTTTTGCCGCATATACAAGTTCAGGCTACGCGCTCTACCCCGAGGTCTACGGGCGCGGTGGTAATGGCGGCAATGGCGGTAATGGCAGCCCTGCTGTTCCCAATCCAACTGAAAGTGCTAATAACGCCTATAACGGCGGCAGTGGCGGCGGTGGCGGAGCCGGCGGCTTTGGCGGCGGCACAGGCGGCGTAGGAGGAAACGGCGCGAACGGGCGAATAACCTCAAGGGGCGGCTTTAACGGCACCGGCGGCGGAAACGGAGAAGATAACGGCGGCGCGTGGGGCATTGGTGGTTACGGCGGCACTATGGGCGGCCATGGCGGCTCTTCAGACACCCCTGCCTACGGGAGCACTTATGATATAAACGGCGATGAGGGCGATTCTGTTTGGCACTATAATACATCGCTCGGCACAAATGGCGCAGGCGGCGGCGGTGGTGGCGGTGGCGGCTACGGCGGCGGCGTTTTAACCATCACAGCTGAAGAAATAGCGTATGATGAAACCGAAATACCGCGATTTATTGTTTCAGGGCAAAGAAGAGGAATGGGCGGCGCAAGAGGGAATTCTTATAATAATGGCGCTGCCAGACCCACTTCCAATGCTACCCCAGGCTCAGAGGGAACCAACGGCGCGGGCGGCGTTTTAATTATCAATGCCGAAAACGCACAAGACATTCCGAACAGCGTTTATAACCTCGGCCCTTCATCTGCTCGAACTATAAACAAAGGCAGACATGGAATAGTTATCGGAAACCCGACGGCAACTTTCTTAAACTTAAATTCATATGCAGAGCCAATAGCCGTCAGAGCCGATAAATTGTTAAGCGACTCGGCGAATGTTGCCTTTACCACTAAGATTTTTGAGGGCGATGCCTACAGCGAAATTACCTTCACCAATTCTGCCGGCTTACCGATTGACGGAACTATAGAAATCGTTGGCTCTGTTTTGAGGTTTTTCCCAACCGCGCCGCTTGATGAGGGCGTGAATTATCAATTGAACATACCGGGAAACGCGCTCTTGAACATTGCAGACGAACCAAACACCCAATTTAAACTTAATTTTAGAATCCCCCCACAATTAACAGGCACGGTTGAAATTACAGGTGTTCCTGTTTTCGACGAAATTCTTAACGCTGACACGACTGAAATATTTAATTCAAGTGGAACGTCAAGCGGGTTTTCATATAACTGGAAAAGAGGAGAAGAATCGATTGAAGGGGCAGACCAAGCGCAATATCTCTTAACGCAAGAAGATATAGGCAACATAATAACCGTCACCGTTACAGCAGAAGGCTATGTGGGGAGCGTGACTTCACAACCAACCGACATCGTAGAAAAAGCAGAACAACTTCCACCCACAATATTCTTTGCAGTTCGGGCAGCCCCTGACAGCGACTACGTTGTAACAATCACCAACCCCGAAACGGGCGCGTTATACTCAAAAGACGGCATAACATTTGACGAGTCTAATGAGCTGACTTTTGAAAAAGAGCTTGAACGCGCGCGCGTTTGGGTTAAACTAATCGAAACCGAGACTCACCTTGAATCAGAAGTGGCAGACACCGAAATCGAGCTTTCGGCGTATGACGACTTCGTTCGCTGCGGCGAACACTGTAAGGGCGAAGGCGAATGTGACGACCCATGTGAAGTGCCGATTATTTTTGAACTCGGCGACTGTAATAACGATGGCAAAATAAATATAGCTGACTTAACTTATCTCAAATACTCAATTGTAGAGCTGGAAAACTTCCCACCAAACGAACAATGCTTTATAGTCGCACCGAAAAGCGAAACAAAACAGCACCCCGATGCAAATGATATAACTAAACTTAGACGTTTCTTAACCGGAATTGATAGGGACTTAAAATCATGAAAGCTAAACTAATTGTCATTGAAGGGCTTGATGGTTCGGGAAAGAGCACACAGTTTGAGTTGCTTAAAAACGAAGGGCTGAACTGTGGGTTTGTCACTTTCCCGAATTACGGCTCGTTTTCGGGGCGGATTATAAGTGAGTATTTAAGTGGCGCGCTCAAAGAGCCGTCCGCACTCACCAGTGCCTATTCCGCCGCGAGTTTTTACGCAATTGACCGCTATTTAAGCTATAAAAGCGAGTGGGAGAACACCCTCAAATCAGGCAAAAATATTATTGCGGCACGTTACACCACCTCAAACGCCGTCTATCAGATGGCGAAACTCGACACGGCTGTTTGGGAGGAATTTCTCGAATGGCTGTATGACTATGAATATAATAAATTGAGCTTGCCGCGCCCTGACTTGGTTTTATATTTAAACATGCCTCTTGAAGAAAGCCAACGCCTGTTGGACAAGCGATATAACACACAGCAGAGCAAAGATATACACGAAAATGACATTCCCTTTTTAAACAAATGCAAAAAAGCCGCCGAATTTGTGGGGAACAAAGATAATTGGCATAAAATTAATTGTGTGGAAAACAAACAAATTAAAAGTAAAGAAGTGATTCTCTCAGAAATCGTAAAGGAAATATATAAATGTTTGAATTTAGAGAAATAGAATTAAGCGATAAACCGTGGGCAGATGAACACCTTAAATTTTCAGGCAACATGAGCTGTGAATATTCTTTCGGAAACAATTTTATCTGGAAAGGCATTTATGACTTAAAGGTCTGCGACACAAAAAAGTTTTATCTTATTCAAAATATCTACGGGTTTTTATTCCCGGCGGGGGATTTTGACATTAAGACTTTAGTCGATGAGTTAAAAAAATACACTGCAACGATGAATAAACCGCTTTGTTTTTCTTCAATGAGCAAAGAAAACTCTGAAAAACTCAGCGAGATTTACGGTGGTGCTATAACTGTTACCTCTAATCGTGATTTTTTCGATTATGTTTATACGCACGAGTCGCTGTCAACACTTAAAGGAAAGAAGCTCCACTCAAAGAGAAATCACATTAATCGTTTTAAGGACAATGACTGGAGTTATGAGACAATCACAAAAGAAAATATTGAGGAATGTTTTCAGCTTAGCCGAAAGTGGTGCAAAATTAACGAGTGCGGCAAAAACAGCGAAATGGAAGCCGAAATTTGCGCCGTCAACTTAGGGCTTAAAAACTATTTCGATTTAGATTTTAAGGGTGGATTGTTAAGAGCGGACGGGGAAATTCAAGCGTTCACTTTCGGCGAGCATTTAACCACCGACACCTTTGTGGTTCACGCCGAAAAGGCGTTCACCGACTTTCAAGGGGCATACCCCACAATTAATCACGAGTTTGTGAAAAGCGAGTGCAACGGCTATAAATTCATCAACCGCGAAGAGGACAACGGCGAGCCAAATCTAAGAAAAGCAAAACTCTCATACAAACCCGAATTTATGGTTGAGAAGTTTAAAGTTATTTTTAATAGCTGAAAGGGGCAGTTTAAAAAAATGGTTTATGTTTTTTTGGCAGATGGTTTTGAGGAGATTGAGGCGATTGCGCCGATTGATATGTTGAGGAGAGCGAAACGTGAAGTCGTTTGTGTGGGTGTCGGTTCAGCGAAAACAGACGGCGTTGTTACCAGTGCGCGCGGTGTTTGCGTTAAAACAGATATTAGTATAGACGAGTTCGTTTTGAGCGATGAGTGCGAAATGCTCATACTCCCCGGCGGTATGCCCGGGACATTAAACCTCAAAGCCAATGAAAGCGTAAGAACAGCAATCAACGCCTGTGCCGAACGTGGAATTTATATAGCCGCGATTTGTGCCGCGCCGTCAATTTTAGGCGAAATGGGCTTACTTAAGGGTTTTAAAGCGGTCTGTTATCCCGGCTTTGAAAAAAGCCTTATCGGGGCTCAGATATTACCCATGTCTGTTGTGCATGACAGAAATATTATTACCGCTGTGAGTGCCGGGGCGAGCATTGAGTTCGCGCTGAAATTAGTCGAGGTTTTAGATAGCCGCGCAAAAGCCGCGCAACTTTATAATGATATTAATCCATTAAAAGACAAAACTAATTTAAGAAAAATGCTGAGTGCCGCGCGTAAAACCTGCCAAGAGCGCGAGAGTAAAGATAAAGTTTTATTCCAAAAGCTTGTTTGCTGTGATGCTTTTATAAATGCGAAAACCGTTCTTTGTTATATGTCGGTTAACGATGAAATAGATACGAAAGAAATTGTCAACTATTGCCTTTCACAAAAAAAGAAGGTTGCCCTGCCACGAGTGGACGAAGGAAAAATCAACTTTTTCTATATAAACGACTTTAAAGATTTAGAGGTTGGTTTTCGTGGGATTCCCGCGCCTTCATCGGATTGCGAAATAGTCTCTGACTACCGCGATAGCGTTTGCATTGTCCCTGCCCTCGCCTTTGACCGCAAAAACCACCGAATAGGCTATGGCGGCGGTTTTTATGACCGATTTTTGAAAGACTATCCCGGCATTAAAATAGGGCTTTGTTATAGCAGTAACTTTGTTGACGAACTGCCGACACAAGAACATGATGTTCCTGTTGATTTACTGATTAGGGAGGATTTATAAGTGCGCGATAATCAATTTGCCGATACCGCCGTTCTAAATGATATTTTAGAAAGAGCTAAAAACATAATCAACACAGGGCAATCGTCGCCGCCGGGGCAAACGTTGCCGCCGGGACAAACCTTGCCGCCGCGACAGGAGCCGCCGCCAAGGCAAACGTTGCCGCCAAGGCAGGAGCTGCCGCCGAGACAACCATTGCCTCCGAGACAACCATTGCCGCCGCGACAACCGTTGCCGCCGCGGCAGGAGCCGACAACTCAACCGGAAACAAAACGCACAAGCTCTGCACGAACTAAGGCAAGACAATCCCAAAGAACATTGGTGCATATAATGGGCAGCTTGCTGTTGGTCATTTTTATCATCTTTGTTTCATCTTTGTTGGGTTATACGTTAGTGCGCGGCGCGCTTGATTATACCGGTATATCGCAAAACGAATTTGAAGTTGAGATTGAGATTCCCGAGAACGCCACGGTAAAAGAAATTGCCGAAATTCTTAACGAAAACGGAATTATCGGCTACCCCGAATTTTTTGTGTTTTACGTGGGCAGGCAAGACTCACAGATTTTCAATAACGGCCAGTTTTTGTTAAGCTCAGCTATGACTTATAGCTCAATAGTCGAAAGATTGCAGTCAACCTCGACAGTAAGACAAACCGTTTCAATAAGAATTCAAGAGGGAATGACCGCCCCGCAAATCGGAAGGTTGCTCGAAGAAAACAGCGTTTGTCGCGCTGAAGATTTCGAGAAATATTATAACCATAAGTTAAATAAGTTCAGCTTTGAAAGACGGCTTTTGCACTCAAACAACAAATATTTTCAGCTTGAAGGCTATTTGTTCCCCGACACCTATGAGTTTTATGTTACGCCAGAGGTGAAAGAGAGCGTTCAGTCTGAACAGGTTGCCGCCGATTTAGAACGTCAGGCAAGAATTGCCGCCGAAACAATGTATGACAATTTCAATCAAAAATTCACACGAGAAATGTATAAAGCCATAAACGAAATGGGCTTTACACTTGACAGTTTCGTTACAGTCGCCTCGATGGTGCAAAGAGAAGCGGCGACTCAAGAAGACCAAGAATTAGTGGCATCTGTCTTTCTTAACCGCCTTCATAACAGTCAGGTCTTTCCTCTTCTTGAATCAGATGTAACGTCTATGTACGCCAAAGATACCTTCGGCTATAACCAACACATGGTGGAACTCTACGACACCTATGTTACACCCGGCTTGCCGCCCGGTCCCATTTGCAACCCCGGGCTTGCCGCAATGTTAGCGGTTATAAACGCCCCACAAACTGATTATTACTACTTTTGCGCCAACTTAGAAACTCAAGAAGTCTTTTTCGCCAAAACCCTTGCAGAACACGAACAAAACTTAGTATTAGCAGGATTGGTGGTCGTAGAATAATGAGTAAGATTGAATTGCTCTCGCCTGCCGGTGACTTTGAGAGTTTGAAAATGGCCGTCTTGTTTGGGGCTGATGCCGTGTATATCGGCTCAACCATGTTTGGAATGAGAGCATCGCCGAAAAATTTCAGCGACATAGAACTTCCCGCGGCGGTTGAGTTTGCCCACAGCCACGGCTGTAAGGTTTACCTAACCTGCAACACAATCCCCACTAATTCTGAGGTTGACTCTTTTCCGTCGTTTATTCAAGCCGTTGATACAGCAGGGGTTGATGCAGTTATTATCGCCGACTTAGGGCTTATGGAGTTGACAAAACTACACGCGCCCCGACTTGACATTCACATGTCAACGCAGGTTGGGGTGATGAACTATGCCAATGCAGAGGCTCTTTATAATTTAGGGGCTAAGAGGATTGTGTTAGCGCGTGAACTCAGCCTTGAAGCGATTAAGCAAATCCGCCTTAAAATTCCACGCGAGCTTGAACTTGAGGCGTTTGTTCACGGCGCGATGTGCGTTTCGTTTTCGGGGCGATGTTTATTGTCGAACTATTTAACAAACCGCGATGCCAATCGCGGTGAGTGCGCCCAGCCTTGTCGTTGGAACTATTCGCTCATGGAGGAAACACGCCCGGGCGAATATTTCAAAGTGTTTGAGAGCGAACAGGGCTCGTTTATATTAAACTCAAAAGATTTGTGCATGGTCGAACACCTTGACAAAATGGCAGATGCAGGAATTAACAGCTTCAAAATAGAGGGAAGAGCAAAATCAGCATATTACACGGGGGTAATCACCAACGCCTATCGCGCTGCGTTAAACTGCCTTGAAACTTCCGGCGGCACGCTTGACTGGATAACTAAAGAAGTGAATGCTGTGAGCCATCGCGAATATTCAACCGGTTTTTATTTTAATGAGAGAGGGCAACAGTCGCTCATGAACGGCGGTTATATTCGCGACTATGATTTTGTGGGTTTAGTTGACGAGAGTAGGGGAGAAGAACTTTTTATTACGCAAAGAAATTATTTCAAGCTCACTGATGAGATTGAAATAGTTTCGCCTATGAGTGCCCCTGTCAAGATTAAAATCAGAAAAATGTTAAACAGCAAGGGCATAGAAACGAAAGTCGCAAATATAGCGAGAGAAAAAATGGTTTTGTTTTTGGAAGAGGTAGCGACATTCCCACAAAATTCGCTAATCAGGAAGTTAAATTAGTTCACGAAACCGTAATATTCTCTTAACTTGCCGAGAATCATTTCTACTGTTTCGTATTCGGGGATAAAGAGGAAACTGCTTTTTACTTCATCAACGCCGAAATAAAAGCTGTTTTTGACAATAAAAATTTCTTGGTTCGGCAGTTCGCTGTTTTTGCCCTCTAAAAATGTGGCATCACATTCAGGGCAGTATGACGGCGTGGTTATGTCGATAAAAAGCCCTGTCAATGCTGCCAACGAGTTGCAATAAGCCCCTGATGTTATGTTCCCTATTTCGTGGAGCAGTGATGAGAACATTTCGTCAAGCGCGTATATGTCGTCAACATCTGTTTGAAAAAAGAAGTGGACGACTTTATTGACAAAGTCTTTGTTAAGTATTTGGAATATTTCACCTTTAGAATCACCTTGAAGCCCTAAGCGAACTACATAAGAGTCAGATTTGCGCTCTTTGAGATACGCCGTGGCAGAGCTGACACTCATCGCATACACCTCGGGGATATTTATGGTGATTTTCATATTAAGCATCTGTGAGAGCGCGGTTGAGGCGTGCCCCATTCCGATACTCCCTATTTCTTTGAGTATATCGTAGTTTGCGTTTAGAATTGCTTCATAATTATAGCCAACGGACATCTTTCCACCATTCCTTTGCGACAGATTAACACATATAATTATATCACAAAATAATATCTTTTGCAAGTTTTTCGTGCAAATTTTTTTAAAAAATTTATAAAAAATTATAATTCATATAATTTGATTAAATTGACAATATACATAACACAGAGATAACGGGAAAAAATAAAAATAATTTTCAATATTCTATTTACTTTTTGAACAAAAAGTTGTATAATAAAAAGGAAAATATTAGAAAGGCTTTGGTGAACTATATGAGATTATTTACTGTTTTGGGAATTGGGGCTTTAGTTGGAATAGGCATTTTTATCAGCAAGAAAATTTCTGAAGAAAACGACATGGTTTATGCTGAAAACAGTTCTTTCGGCAAAAAGCTAAAAAAAGCATCGGTTATGGCAGTCGGGACTGTCAGAACCGGGATTGACAAAGTTGCAGAAGGCTTGAGGGACACGCCGCCTGAAGTGTTGAGGAAAAAAGGAGAAGAAACAGTTGATTTACTCAAGAACTCGGTTGAGTGTATCAAAAAAGACATTACCGACCTTAAAGACATGATGATGACACAGCTTAATAAAAAAGATTCCGAACAAGAAGATACTCTTGCCGAAGAAGACGCTCTTGTCGCACAAGACGCTCTTGTCGCACAAGACGTTCTTGAAAAACAAGAAAATCAACCCGAATTCGGATTTGAAGTGAACGAAACCGTCCCTAACAGTGATGATTTCGAGGATTTGGAGGAAATCTGACGGACAATTGACAATGTACAATTGACAATTGACAATTGTTGTGTCCGCTAACGCGGACGGATTTGAATTTATGGCAAATTACACCGCCCGGCACTTGTGTGTCGGGCGGTGTTTAAATATAATCTTAAATCAGTGCAAGGTAGGCTGGTGAAAATACTCTTTGTTTAACGAGAACTCTCTTGATGTATGTCAAGTCGGCTATGTTTGCTCTGCCATCGCGGTTTATGTCTACTATTTGCGCCATTTGCGCTGGGGTTAAGTTTGACGGTATTGTTCGCCTTGTTAAGAAATTTCTTAGTGCGGTTAAGTCATTCGCATCAACAATGCCGTCTTCGTTTATGTCACCGGTTAATATTCTGTTGGGTCTGCCGTTTGTCGAGCCTGTTCCCGACCATGTGCCGTTGTCGGCTCTTATCCCGTTGTCTGTGAAGTTAACGCGCACACTCATGTTCTCGTTGTAGACAATCCATATTTTAACATAACCATCTGTGTTGGGGATTGTCGTGTGCGAAGCTTGCCCGTCAAGACTGCTTTCCCAGTTCAAGACTGCAAAGTGGCGTTTTCCGCCGTTCACGTCTAACGGTTTTGCTACCGCTGTGAATTCAACAACGCTTCCTGCTCTCACGTCGTCACCGCTTTTTACTTCAATGCCGTTAACAGTTGCAATCAGCTCATTTTGCGCGCCATCGGGCTGACTTGCCACCGCGAAAGTTAGGGTGGCATCATTAGTGGGCATTGGATTTTGCACGCTAAACGCCGCGGTTGCATAACCCAAGGCGTAGCCCCTTGTTCCATTAAGATATGCTTCAAGATGTTCTTTGTCCCAGTCGTTCTCGAAGCCGTTGCGGTCGATATCGACAAATGCCCTCCATTGAGCATCTTTTGTAGCGTTTCCGATTAATCCGGGATTACGAACAGATGCGTCGCCGCTTAGATATCTTGTCAGCAATTCTAAGTCGGTCTCATCAACGACATAGTCAAGGTTAATGTCGCCAATCAACGCACGGGTCGGGTGCACAGCCCAGTTTCTTGTGACAACCCCTGTGTTGATGTTTCTTGCGATGGTATATCTGCCGTTTTGCATAAAGTTAACGGTTATAGTTCTGTCGCCTATGGCATCAATCCAGTGTTTATTCGCGCCTGCCGCAGGGAGAACCGGGTTAGTTGCCTGATTATGCGCCGAGTCAGTCCAAAGATTTATTGCATAGTAGTCTGTGTGCGTGCTTTCTGTGGCTCCGGCTGTAACTCGACTTACCACCTCAAACGTTTTTGCTTCAAACTCGATAACGCTACCATAAGGCACGGTGATTTTATGGTCAACACCTGAGGCTTCCGGTCTGTATGTGACACCGTCAACAGTTGCCTCTAAGAAGTTCAGCGGTAGGTTTATGCCGGGACTAACGGCAGGATTAGTGTATCTGAATGTAATGTCAACCGTCTCGGGCGGCAAGACAGGCATGGGATTCGTGACGTTAAACTGCACCGGCAAAGTGCCGAGCGTATAACCTCTGATGTCATCAAGATAGTTTCTCAAATATTCAACATCAGCGGCATTTATTCTGTTCATGGTGTCGCGGTTGATGTTGAACACAGCGTTAAACTGCGCATCGGTAAGGTTCGGGTGGCGAATGCTTGTGTCGCCGTCAACATAATTTTGCAACAATTCTAAATCTTTTTCGTTAACAACCCCATCAAAGTTAATATCGCCGATTGGGGCTCTTCCAGGGTGAGTTGACCAAGTTTGGTTGCTTTGGTTTAACGTCCCATTTGCGAGAAACTGCACGCGAATAGTTTTGTCGGTGCTACCGACTTCAAGCCAATATCGGTCTAACCCTGCCTGCGAGAGTATTGCCGCCGGCGGTGGGGTGGGACCGGCACCGTCAGTCCAGGTGTTCACTGCCCAGCGATTTTCCGTGCCGGCATTCTGCCCGGAATCATTAATTCTCGGAATTGTCGTGGCTCTGAATTCAACGGTTCTGCCCTGTTGAACCAAGCCGCCGCTTTGAAGTGGAACAGGGTTGCCGTCATTGTCGTACCAAAACGCCTCGAAAAATGTGTGTCCGTCAACGGCGCCGCTTTGTATGCTATAAGAAATCATACGCCTTGTTTCCGTGCCGCGTTCAGCCAAATTCGCAACTACGTGAAGCGACTCTAACGCCACTAATTCTGTATGCGCGGTTGAGTTTTCACCGCCAACATCGTGGTTGTTCACCACCCATGAAGTAACATAGTTCCAGGGTTCGGTTTCCGGGAAGAATTCGACAATACTGCCAATTCCGATTCTCTCGCTGCTTCTAAATTCATGGTCACCAACGCCGACTTCTTCGCCGCCGGGGCAGGTTTCACCTTCTTCGCGCTCACATCTTTCGCCGTCACAGATAATCGAGCCTGAAACTTTAGCAGAAACTTCGCCAATTACACCGTGGGCAGGGTTAGCTTCAAACGTCACCGGCAACGGGGCAAAGTCAGATTCGATTATTTCAAAATCTTTGAAAAATTCGTGTGCTTCATAATTTTCTTTAGCCCCCACGGGAACAATGATTGTGATTTTGCTCAAGTCTAAGCCAGAAAATGGAGATTGCAGTGTGGTCGGGTCAATTGGTGGTTGCATTGTTCTCATAACAACCGACTCTAAACTATCACAACCCTCAAAAGCATACTCTCTCACTCGTTGCATAGTCTCGGGTAACATGATTGCCTTTAACGACTTAGCATTCTGGAACGAACGCGAGACTAATTCTTCCATTCCGTCAATGAAAACCATAGCAACCACACCGCTGTCGGTAAAAGCGTTACCTTGAACAATATTTATTGTGTAGGGTATATTAACGGTTCTTAAAGAACTGCAATTCCTAAACGCCCACAACCCGACTTCGGTGATGATTTGAGGTCCCGGCGGTGGTGACACGTTTATGGTTGCTGCTCTTAAACGAATACAACTCATAAAAATGCGAGCGGGAATGCGATAAACACCTCTGCCTATATGAGCTGTTTCAAGGTTTCTGTTGTTTTCAAAAACACCCAATGTCGGCTCGGTGCCACTGGTATTACCCTCGGTAAGCAGTGTCACACTGTCCGGTATTCTCACATGTCTCAAGGCACTTTCTATTTGACGTTCAGTCGAGGTGGGCGGTGGCGGTGAATTGCCAGCCATAGTGCCGGTTCCTAAATACGAGATGCCGAACGCCCCAAAGCTCAATTCTACTAACCCTTCATTCAGTGTTAAATCAGCCAAGCTCCAACAATCTCTAAATGCTTCATTTGCTATAACTCTGAGACTATCCGGAGTAACAAGCTCGGGCAGAGATATACAATCCCTAAATGCATTAGAATTGATTAGCCATAATTGGCTGCCAAGATAAAGCTCCACTAATGATGCATTATTCTGAAAAGCAGACCAATCGATAACTTCAACCGATTCGCCGACATAAATGCTCTCTATATCCACGTGGTTTTGAAAAGCGTATCTGCCGATATATCTCACCCCATCGCCTATGTGGGCTTTTTTCATCACCGGTCGCGGCAACGGGGTCGGTCTCACCCCCGAAGCAAAGATGTAAAATGCCTTCTCTTCAATTCTCACCACACTATCGGGGACGACAATTTCAGTCAACCCCGTGCAGCGTTGAAATGCCCCTCTGTCTATAACAAGTAAACCGGAGGGTAAAATCACGGTCGGCTCAGGCGGCTTAGTTTGGTCAAAAGGCTCATCGGGGTTATATGAACGCGATAATTTTGCGCAAGACCTAAAAGTGTCTTGCTCAACCACTTTGAGCTCTTTGGGCAGTCTTATAGTCTCTAAATTTGTGCAGTTGGCGAACGCTCTTCTGCCCAAATAAACGACCGAATCCGGCAAATATGCGAAGGTAAATGTAGCAGCGGTGCAACCATTAAACGCATCGTTGCCTACATACCTTAAATTCGGAGAGTTAATCATGACAACTGAGTTTAAATTTGTGCAACCTCTGAACGCGCCACTGCCGATAATCTCAATTTTTTCGCCTAAGGTGACAGAGTCAAGCCTTGTGCATTCTCTAAACGCTTCATTTCCAATCACAGTCACCTGCGTTTGCTCAAAACCTATTGTCTGTAAAGTGGTGCAACCCCGAAATGCCATATCCCCAAGATGTGTGAAAGTGGTCGGAAAGTCAAATCTTCCTATACTGGTGCAACCGCGAAATGCTTCACGCTCGATTGAAAGAAATCCCTCGGGCAAATTGACTGATGTTATTGTATTTTTGTTAAAAAACGCCCTTCTCCCTATGCTTTTCAGTGTAGTGGGCATTATAAACTCGTTGATGTCGATATTCGTCCCGGAAAAAGCGTTGTCTGCTATATGCACTATTCCCTCTGGGATTGTAAGCCTTGGTATAAACCCTTGACCGGGCGGTGGGTTTCTGCGTAGCCAATAAACGTTGCCGATAATAAAATCGTTGCCGTAAGGGGTAGACCACGGGGAGGTGTCTCCTACTACAAGAGCAGAAGGGCCAATCCAAATTAATTCCGGGAAATTTGCACCGGAGCTTGTTGTCAAATTGCTTATTCTGGTGCTTCGGCTAAACTCCTCTGCTATGCCTTTTGTGTCATCACGCAAAGAGATTTGGAAATTCCCGGGTGCAATGGGGTCAACATATAGATAAGCGACCTTTCCGAAATACACCGGGCCGCCGCCTATAGAACTTCGGACAACACCGGTAGAGGGGTGTGTGAAAACTTCTAACCATGCAGTGGCGAGAAACGCGCTTTTATATATTCTGCTCACGCTGTCAGGATAGGTAGAGCCCGTCACGTCTTGCTCATCACCTGAGCTATTGGCGCGTTCAAAATACCTCAAGGCTCCACAGCCCGAAAAGGTGTTTTCGCCGATAGTGACAAGGGTTTCGGGCAAGGTCACCTTAGTTATACTTGCTTGAAAAGCGTTAAAGTCGCCAATCGCGCCGGGGGGCGATGGGGGTCTTGACATAAAAACACCACGAACGGGGGTAAAAGACACAGCACCTGAATCGTTTTCCCACGCGCCGGGTGTTTCCCCGGTAGTAGGAAAAGAGGCCGGCGGCAAGTTCGGGTGAAAATTCACAGCCGATTCAATAGCAACCACAGGGTAACCGGCGAAATCATTGGTGACACCCAATTTGTCGGGTATAATCAAATGCCCATCGGTGGGGACAGCCCAGTCTTGAAATCCGATAGTATAATACCGCCCTGTTGTTTCGTTGCGAGCGGCTATATATCGCCCATATCCGGTTATTGTCGCTTCACCGCCCGAAACAGTATATCTAAACCTACCCGGGCAGTGGTCGGTATGACCACCACCGGTGCAACCACAATCGTCAAATTTCTCAGTAGAGTCTGTATTATCAAGGATAAAGTCATCACCGTCAAAATCAAAATTCCACTCTGCGGTAATTAAATCTTCATCTGTTATGTACACCTCTTCATATCCGGGCGTATTATTTATATCAAATGTATCATCATAAAATGTCTCGCCGCCGTAAAACGTTTCGCTCTCGCCGAATGTTTCACCGCCGTAAAACGTCTCAACATCGCCGAATGTCTCACCTTCGCCGAACGTTTCATTGTCGCCAAGCGTTTCACCATCGCCAAGCATCTCACCCTCGCCGAAAGTTTCACCATCACCGATATGGTCATCGTCTGTGATGGCGGCTCCCGCAAAGGTAGTTGAAAGCATTGCCATCGACAACAAAATAGCTACTAATTTTTTCATTTTCATAAACTCACCTTTCTTAAATACAAATTGAACCATTAATCGTCTTCGTTTTCTGAATCCTACCACACAGTCAAAACCCATGGCAGAGTATCAAACGCCGGGTCACTCGTGATTAGGGTAAGATTTTCAAATGAGGCTTGTGCCGCTAACAGTCTGTCGAAAGGGTCACGATGTTCCCACTTGAACTTTCCTGCTAAATGTGCGTGGCGCGCACTTAACGGCAATTCTTTCGCGCCAAACATTTCAAGAACATCGAAATAGTTTTCGGCAACAAAAATATATTCCTCTAATTTTTTGAGTTGATGCTTATACATGATTTCGTAAGCACTCACCGAAGAAACATATTTTGTTACACTCGTATCAGCAATCGCTTCTTTAGCCGCTATGCTCAAATTTTGACTTCCACGCAAAGCCCAAAGCAAAGTGCAAGTGTCGAGCAGATAGCCTACAGTCCCCATGCTTTCAAATCCTCCTCCGGCAACGGCTCAAAGAAGCTGTCGGGCAGTTCGGGAAGATTGGGGCAACAGCCAATTCGACAAACTTTGCCTGTTTGTTTTTCGGGTACAGCGTTTTCGGCAGGTAAAACGATAACTTCTACTCTCCTGTTACGTAGCGACAAGGGGAGATGTATAAAGTTATTTAACTCTGCCCCACTTACGGTTTTGCGAACATAAGCCATATCTTTTCTCCTACAACTTCTGCGGTCTCAGGACGGGTCCTGCCCGTCCCCCACGGTATGGTTAATCGTCTTCGTTTTCTGAATCAATTTCCGCTTTTGCTTCTTTGTACGGTTTCAAGACCACTCCTTCTGAATTTGCCACTTTAGCAATGATTCGATACATCGCTTTTGAGTCAGTTCTAATTGCCGCATCTGCTAATAAGCCTAATAATACTTTTGTTTCAAATGCCATAACATAAAACCCCCTGTTTTCGCTATTTGCGGTCACGGGACGGGCAAGCCGCCCGTCCCCTACAGTTCGCGCTGTTTATGCTTCGTCTTCCGGTTCTTCTTCATCTTCATCTTCATCTTCAAAAAAGTCCATAGCTTTGCCGCATTTTGGGCAGGCGAGTTCAACGCCTTGCAAAACGCTGTAGTCAACTGTTGAAACCCCACCACATTCTTCACAGGTGATTTCGTATAAGTCGTCTTCATCAAAGTCGTCATAATCAGAATAGTCAAAATCATCGTCAAACTCCTCTTCAAGAAGCTCAACCCTCTCGTCAAGTTCGGCGACAACCTCTGCCATGTCGTCAAAAGTTTCATCGTACTCTTCGATTGAGAGTGCTATGTCTCTTAAAACGTCAAGAATGGCAAGGGTGATTTTACCCTCGTTTGTGCTTTCGTCAACCTTCAAACCTTCTGCCAACCCCTTGATGTAGGCAACTTTCTCCAATACAGTCATTTTTAATACCCTACCTTTCATAAAAATATAAAATATAAAATTTACTCTCGTTATTTTGCGGTGGATTTAACCGCCATTCAACAATTCCTTTTTTGCTTCTTCATAGGGTTTTAATAATATTCCCTCAGAATTTGCCGCCTTTGCGATAACCCTATACACTTCTTTTGCAGTATCTGCTTTAAGTGCCGCATCTGCCAATAAAGACAATAATGCTTTTGTTTCATATGCCATAACTTAAAACCCCCTTTTTTCATAACTGCGTTATTTATTCGCCCGTTCCATATACTCGCCGGTTCTCGTGTCAATTCTGACAACCTCGCCTATGTCAATAAAAAGTGGAACCTTAATTTCCGCACCGGTTTCAACAATGGCGGGTTTAAAGGTATTTGTGGCTGTGTCTCCTTTGAAGCCGGGGTCGGTTTCGTTGATTTTAAGCTCAACAAAGTTCGGCGGCTCAACGCCGAAGACCTTCCCCTTATAAGACAAAATTTTGCACACCATGTTCTCTTTAACAAACCTAAAGCTGTCGGTTAATTCAGATTTGTTTATGGGAACTTGTTCGTACGTCTCCGAATCCATGAAATAAAACAAATCACCGTCAGAATAGGTATACTCCATGTCCTTTCTCTCAACGAACGCGCTCGGGAACTTCGCGGTCGGGTTATACGTTTTTTCGACAACCGAACCGGTTATTACATTTTTAACTTTAGTGCGGACAAACGCCGAGCCTTTGCCCGGTTTAACGTGTTGAAACTCAACAACCTGCATTACGTTGCCCTCTTCTTCAAAGGTTATACCGTTTCTGAAATCACCTGCTGATACCATATTCTAATTTCCTTTCAGCTTTTTATTTATATTTACTATTATATTTTACTATATTTTTGACATTTTTAAAAGTGTCTTTTTAACTAAATTATGATGAGTGATTTTGGTGTTTTTGTCAAATTTATGCACCCGTTTTCTGTCACCGCCACCATATCTTCAATTCTGACACCAAACGCGCCCGGAATATATACGCCCGGTTCAATGGTGACAACCATTCCGGCTTTAAGGGTATGCTCGCCCTTCGGCGAAAGGCTCGGCGGCTCGTGAACCTCTAAACCGACACCATGCCCCACCCCGTGCTTGAAAAATTCGTTGTATCCCCACGCTTCAAGTGTGCTTCGCGCGATGTTGTCAATCACTTTGCCGGTGATGTCTTCTCTCACCGCCTTCATAGCATCGTTGTTCGCGCTCAAAACAGCGTTATAGACCTCTTTTTGCTTGTCGCTCGGCTTACCCACGCAAACAGTTCGGCTCATGTCGGAATGGTAACCGTCACAAACAGCCCCGAAGTCAAAAATAATCAACTCACCCTTCTTTAAGGGTTTATCAGTGGGCGCACTGTGCGCAACAGAGGCGTTTTTCCCGCTTGCAACAATGGTGGGAAAAGAAACATCTTGTGAACCCAACCCCAGCATATAATAATTCAGCAACCCTGCCGCTTGCTTCTCAGTCATTCCCTCATGAAGTTTTTGAGTTAACTTATTAAACGCCTTTTCGGCTATCCGTTGGGCGGCAATCATTTTTTTAATCTCATCATCTGATTTAATCAGACGGTGCTTAATTAAAGTTTCAGATAACCAACCATCGGAAATAAATTTAACATGCGGAAAATCAGTCACCAACTCATTAAGCTCGCGGATTGTCATTTTGCGATTTTCGACAGAGATTCTGTTGATTTTATGCCGCGCGATTATCTCATTAAACTGCGTTTGGAAGTCGTCTAATAAAATAACCTCACACCCCAACGCCTGTTTCTTTGCGTTTTCATAATAACGAGAGTCCACTAACAGATAGCTTTTTGAATCACCCGTAATAAATAAAATTCCCGAACTCGAATAGAACCCACTCAAATAACGACGATTAGCGGGAGATTTTATTAACGCCCCTTGCGTGCGGTCTAATCCTCTTGAAACTATGTTCATCATTGCCCTCTGTTAATCTGATTTCTCTCGCTTAAATAGGTGTCTAACGACATAAGGGCATAAACATACCCTTCTATTCCAAAACCGCAAATTACACCGCGACAAACGGGCGATATGACCGAATTGTGGCGAAATTCCTCGCGATTATGTACATTCGAGATGTGAACTTCAATCGTCGGAAGTGTCACCGCCGCAATCGCATCACGTATAGCATAGCTATAGTGTGTATACGCGCCGGGGTTGATTATGATTCCTTCGGCACTGTCTCGTGCTTGATGTATTATGTTGATGATTTCGCCTTCACTGTTGCTTTGAAAGAATTCAACCACTCTCCCCATTTGAGATGCAAGCGCACGGACATTTTCGGTAATGCTGTCAAGGGTAATCGTGCCGTAAACCATAATTTCTCTCTTCCCCAAAAGGTTCAGATTCGGGCCATTAATAATGTAAATCATTCTTTTAGACCTTCCTTTCACACAAATATTAAATTTAAAATATTAATTTAAAAATTTATTATAATAAGTTTTCATCTCAGCGGCATCCTCCGCTTGGGTTCCCTGTGACTCGCAGACTATGCTTGGGGTTAAACCCCTTTTTGCTATAAGTTCGATTAGCGGTTCAAAATCCGGGCCATACACCGTGTCCTCAAAAGTCAGGTGGGTTTTCTCGCCGCCATCTGTATACATAATTTTGCTGAAATGTATATGTATTTTTTTCAGTCGCTCAAACCCTGCCTTGTTCTCTATTTCGTCTAATATTGCCGCATAATCGTCAATGCTTTTAATTGAACCGCCGTCACGCGCATTGAGATGCCCAAAATCGACACAGGGCAAGAACCGCTCAGAAAGAGCGCAGAGTTCTAACACCTCGCTTAGTGTCCCCAACTGATTAACCTTTCCCATTGTTTCGGGGCAGATTATAACGTCATCGTATAGTCCCCTCTCTTTGAGGGCGGCACTCGCCGCTTTAAGTGTGTCTTTCGCAAGCCACAGTGCCTGTCCGCGTGTGATTTTTGAGCAAGAACCCGAATGAACCACGATTTTCTCCGCCCCCAACCGCTTAGCCGCAACAGCCGACTCGACTATATAATCAACGCTTTTAAGCCGCGTTTGTTCTTTCGTGCTTGAAAGCGAGATATAATACGGGGCGTGAAGCGAGAGGGTAAGCGAATGTTTGTTTTTTAGTTCAGGGGTAAGGCTATAGGTTTTTTCGCTGATTCTAACCCCACGCCCACACTCAAATTCATAGCCGTTTAAGCCGAAAGAGTGAAGATATTCCGGCAATTCTTCCGGAAATTTCCGCCCCGCAAAGCTTATTGAATTTCCACCCGGCCCAAAAGATATACTCATCTGAAATTTTTCTCAATCTTTCTTTTAAATCGCATTAACATTTGTGTCTCTAATTCAAACGGTTCAACTAAAATAGTGCGAACACCGCTTAATTTTCCGGCTAAGATGTCGGTGAAAATCTGGTCGCCTGTTACGCATATTTCGTTTTTATTAAGGTTCAACTTCTTTACCGCACGGCTAACTCCCCACGGCAACGGCTTCGCCCCAAACGCAATAAACTCTAAAGAAAGTTTTTGTGCAAGCGGTTCAACGCGCTTTTTCGTGTTGTTTGAAAGCACAACCATTCTCACACCAAGAGTGCGCATTAGCGACAGCCATTCCACAACGCCGACCTCTTCAACGGGTGAGCCGTGAAGAGAAAGGGTATTGTCTAAATCTAAAATCAGCCCTTTGATGTTGTTGTTATTTAGGAATGTCTCGTCAATATCCGTGACGCTGTGCAAACAAAAATCCGGCTTAAACAACACGTGGCTAACCTCCGAAAATAGACTGTAGAATAGCAGAGCATATAATAATAGAGTGCAGAGAATAGGAATTAAGCGGACTTTAATAAAGTCCGCTTATACTATTATTTATACTTGCGCTTGCGAGCAGCTTCGGACTTCTTTTTGCGCTTAACCGAAGGCTTTTCGTAATGTTCTCTTTTACGAACCTCAGCAAGAACGCCATCACGCGCGCATGAACGCTTAAAACGTTTAAGCGCTGTGTCAAGTGATTCGTTCTTTCCAAGACGAACTTCCGCCATTTATTTCCCTCCCTTTGCTCAAAAGCACAGGCTATAATCAAAATAACTGAATATGATGACTACTTTGTTATTATACAACAATATTTTGTTTTTGTCAAGAGAAATTTTCCATATTTATATAAAATTTATATAAATTCTTTTAAAGAGATGTTTTCGCCGTCTGCCCACAGCCTTTCAAGGTCATAAAATTCGCGTGTTTCATCATGAAAAACATGGACGATTACATCACTGTAGTCTAAAACAACCCAATTTGCCCCGTGATAACCCTCGGTGCGGTTTGGCTTCAGCCCCTCTTTAGCAAGCTTGACTTCAACTTCGTCCGCTAACGCCTTAACCTGCGCTGAATTAGAGCCGCTTGACAATACAAAATAATTAGAAAGACTCGTTAAGTTTTCCACTTTTATTACTTTTATGTCTTTTGCTTTCTTATCATCGAGAGCCTTTACGGCAGTTTTAATAATTTCTAAATCGTTCATTCTTTTAGATATCTCCTTTCTGCACAAATGCGTTTTGAAAGTGCGTTTTCCCATATTTACGAGGATTTATTTTCAAACTTAGACATCTCCTTCTCCTCGTGTATATTACAATAATAATTATAGGCTTCAAAAGAATATCGTGCTAATTGCCGTTGTTTTGAAATTATGTCGCTTATTATGTACGTTAATGCTTTTAGCATAGCTAAATCTAAATTTTTGAACGCTAAATCACGATAATATTCTACATCGTGAAACTCGCGGTCGTATGAGACCAAGTCGCCCAAATAAACGATTTGCTCTAACGGACTCATATTCGCCTTTCCAATCGTGTGAAAACGAATAGCGGAAAGAATTTGCTCATCTTTAATGTTGAAATGACTCTTGCAAAATTCCGCGCCCGCAATAGCGTGCCACAGTTTTGGGTTCTCTCTTTCTATGTCGCTCACAAACATATTGCTCTGTTCGACTAATGCCTTTAAGTCGTCATGGCTTGCTTCTTTTTTGACATCGTGCAATATTCCTGCTATATAGGCACGCTCGGTGTCGCAAGAGTGAATTTCGGCAAGCTGTTGACACATTTGCGCCACTGCAACGCTATGTTTAAATCGCTTTTCAGACAAAACCGACTTAATATAGCTCATGCTGTCTGACATATTCCATCACCTCTTTCGTAATATACCTCTCGACATCATCACCAGCGGCTATTTTCTCACGAATTTCACTTGAAGACATGGGCAGGGTTTCGGCGTTTATTAAAATCGCATTCAGTGTGTCAACTGCTTCGCTCACCGCTTCATGCTCACCGTGGTTTCGAGCCACCGCCGCTATTTTGCACAGCTTTAAAATTCCGCTGTAGTCATTCCACCCTTTAAAACCAAAAAGCATATCTGAGCCGATAATTAAAAACACACTGCTGTCGGGGTAAATTTGCTTGATTTTTTTAAGGGTGTCAATGGTGTAGCTTTTGCCTGAAATTTCCCCCTCTAAAGCGGAAACTTCTCCTAATTGGGCGAAGGCGATTTTGCACATGTTCAGGCGATGTTTAAACTCGGTTCGATTGTCTTTGTGCGGCGACTCGCCACTCGGCATTATTAAGAACTTATCTATCTGTAACGCCGCCGCCGCGCTTTTAACGACATTGATATGCCCTTTGTGCGGTGGGTCAAACGCCCCCCCATAAAGCCCGATTTTATATAACATATTTTCTCTTTTCCGGAGATTTGTTTTGGCGATAAATCACAAACCTTGTGCCTATCACCTGAATAACCTGAGCGTTTGTTGCTAAAGCGACATTTTCAGCCGCTTCACGTGCTGAATAATCGCTGTTTTCAAGCACTCTGAGTTTTACCATTTCGCGCGCTTCTAAGGCATCGCTTATAGATTTAGTCAAGTTTTCGTTTATGCCGCCCTTGCCGATTTGCATAATCGTCTCGATTGAGTTGGCGTGTTTTCTCAAACCCGCCCTTTGTTTTGAATTTAACATTGTTTCAGATTTGTCCTCCTCACACTAACGAGAAACGAAAAGTTTCGTTTTCCCCGTTTTAGTAGATTTGTTTTTAAACTTTAAGATTCGCCCTTTCGCTTATTTCTTTTGAGAATTTTTCCAATGCTTTTGCGCGGTGGCTGATTTTGTTCTTTCTCTCTGTTTCAATAGTTGCCATGCTTTCGTGTTCGTTAAGCATAAAAACTGGGTCATATCCGAAGCCGTTCTCGCCTGTTAACTTGTTTGCAATAAAACCCTCAACACAGCCGCTCACCGCAAATTCAACGCCTTCGTCTAATATGCAATGAATCACGCAAACAAACTTAGCCTTTCGTTCAATCGGTGTCTGCCCTGCGTTAGCTAACTCTTTGATTAAAAACTCACATCTCTCGCGCGCCGAAAGAGACTCGCCGCCATAAATCGCCGTGTGAACGCCCGGAGCGTTATTTAGACATTCAACTTCTAAGCCGCTGTCGTCGGCAATTACCGGGGCTTTCACAAGCGCATAGACCGCGCGCGCTTTAATTTTTGCGTTTTCAAAAAACGTTGTTCCGTTCTCCTCGGGTTTTATTTCAACACCCGCCTCAAAAAGTGAGCGTACTTTATAACCCAAAGGCTCTAATATTTGCCTAATTTCAACCAATTTATGCTCATTATTCGTCGCTATTGTTATAATCATCGCTAAACCCCACAAAAATAAATTCAAATCCGTCCGCGTAAGCGGACACAATAACTGTCAATTGTCAATTGTCAACTGTCAATTGTTCGTCAAAGTTCACTCCTTCAAAAATAGCATCCACAAAGCTTTGGGGTGAGAATGGTTCAAGGTCGTCTTGTTTTTCGCCCACCCCTATAAATTTCACCGGAATGTTAAGCTCATTTTTGATTGATATTATAATCCCACCTTTTGCTGTGCCGTCAAGTTTAGTAAGTATGATTCCCGAAATTTCCGTGACTTCGTTGAACAGCCTTGCTTGATTAACTGCGTTTTGACCCGTTGTGGCATCTAATGTAAGCAGTGTCTCAAACGTGCTTTCGGGTAACTCTTTTGCGACAATTCGCGCTATTTTCTTGAGTTCGTCCATCAGGTGTTTTTTGTTATGAAGTCGCCCTGCCGTGTCGATGATGAGAATGTCAACATCTCGTGCTTTTGCGGCTCTGCAACTGTCGAACACAACCGCTGACGGGTCGCTTCCCTCGGCGTGTTTTATAATGTCAACACCGGCGCGCTCAACCCAGGTGTCAAGCTGTTCTATTGCTGCGGCGCGAAAAGTGTCTGCCGCGCAAACCAAGACTTTTTTACCCTCGTTTTTAAATTTGGCAGAGAGTTTGCCTACGGTGGTGGTCTTTCCTCCACCATTAACCCCGATGATTAAGATAACCGTCGGCTTTGTCGGCAAGTCAAGCTCGTTGCCGCCCGAAAGCATTTTTGCAATAATATCCTTGAGGATTTCCACCGCCTTGTTAACGTCTGTCTCGTTTGCTTTTTTCAAAGCAACGCGGAGTTGATTACAAATATCGTTTGCAGTAACCCCCCCTATATCAGACAAAATCAAGGTTTCTTCCAGCTCATCAAAAAACGCCTCGTCTATTTTTTTAAACGACTTCATAATCCCGGCGATTTTTTCAGAAAAGCTGTCTTTAGTTTTCTTAAGCCCCTGCTTAATCTTATCGAATAATCCCATTAAATTCTCCCTTCTATACAGTTGATAGTTGACAGTGGACAGTGGACAGTTGTTGTGTCGCCTAACGGCGACGTATTTGAATTTTAAATCCGTCCGCGCAAGCGGACACAATAACTGTCAATTGTCAATTGTCAACTGTCAACTGTCAACTGTCAATAAATCTGACAATTCTTGCTTTAATAATCTTGAAACGCCTTTTTCTTGCATATAAACGCCATACAATACATCACATTCTTCAATAGTCCCACGCCTGTGGGTAATTAACATCAACTGTGTCGTGGACGAAAAGCGTTTCAGATAGCTCACGTATTTCGATATGTTAGCATCGTCCAACGCGGCATCAACCTCATCCAACATACAAAATGGGGTGGGGCGGTGTAACAAAATCGCAAAATATATGGTGATTGCTACCATTGTTTGCTCTCCCCCCGAAAGCGAGATTAGATTTTTGATTACCTTCCCCGGTGGGGCGGCGTAAATTTCAATCCCCGAATTTAAGACATCATCAGGGGTGTTTAATTCAAGGTGCGCACTTCCGCCGCCGAAAATTTCGGTGAAAATCTGCCCGAAATGTTTATTTATTTCGTTGAAACTCTGAATGAACCGCGCGGTAATGTCGGTGGTTAGCCCGTCTATAAGTTTTTCAAGCTCTCTCTTAGCCTTCTTCACATCGTCTAACTGCCCCGAAAGGACGGCATATTCTCCCTCAACCTGCTCTAATTCTTCCACTGCCGCAAAGTTAACCGCCCCGAGCGCGTTCAATTTTTTGCGGACTTCTGACAGCTCTGACTTTGCCGCGTTTAAGTTTTCAATGGGGGTGGCGATTTTTTTAGCCTCTGACGGTGATATTTCATATTTTTCCCAAAGCCCCGATTTTAATCCGTCAAGTTGCGAGTCCGCTTTTTCTTTTCTCTCTTTTGCCAACACTAACGCGTTTGAAAACTTTTCTTTATCGGTATGTTTTTCGCTTATTTCGTTGTTAATTTCACTGATTTTTTTCTCAATCAGATTTATGTTTTCAATGAGTGCGGCAATCTCTGAGCGGTTTTGAGAATGGTTTTTCCTGATTTCTTCAATTTCTGTGTGGAATGTGTTGATTTGCTCTGTCAAAAGCCCGTTTTTATCTGAAAGCTCTTGAATTTCTAAGTTGTGCTTCTCGTTATTTTCGCCTGTGTCCCGTTTACTTTTTTGCGCATTTTCAATCTGTGCTTTAAGATTCTCGGCATCTTTTTCTAATGTAATTATTTCGATATTAAGGCTTGATATTTGAGCGGAATACCCTGCGCGAAGGGCAACGCGCTCTTGCAACGTGTCCCCTAATTTTTGGGCGGCGGCGGTTTTATCGGCAATTTCAGCTTCAGCAGTTGTCAAAATAGTAGTGTGATTTTCAATTTCATGAAGCTTTTCCTCTATGGCTTTTTGGTGACGGCTTATTATAACGTCAGCCGTGTCTTGTGCATCTTCACACTGTCTGATTAGCTCAGTTACACCCGAAATTTCGGCTGAAAGCCGTGTTTGCGCGTTTTTAAGTTCCGCCGCTTCTTCTTTATAGCCCTCAATTTCAATAGCCATTTTAGCGGTTTCAGATGTCAATGTTTTAAGTTGAGCATCTGATGTTTCAAGTGACTTGTCTATTTTCGTGAGTTCTTTTGCTAATGTTTCTATTTCTTGTTTACGTGAGATTATTCCCGCGCTTTCTTTAACAGAGCCGCCGGTAAAAGAGCCGCCCGCATTAATCACCTGCCCGTCAAGGGTAACGATTTTGAACTTATAGCCGTATTTTTTCGCTGTAAATGTGGCTATGTCAATGTCCTCACAAACGGCAGTTTTTCCTAAAACCGACAATGTAACGCCGTCAAACTTCTTGTCATATTCAACCAAGTCACACGCCGCCCCCAAAAACCCATCTTCATTAGCTAAACCGGGGACATTTAAGGCGTTACCTCTAACCGATGTTAAAGGGAGGAATGTCGCTCTACCTGCATTATTTTCTTTTAAAAATCTGATACACCGTTTTGCCGTCTCTTCATTTTCAACTATAACGTTTTGTAATGCCGCCCCTAATGCCGTCTCAATTGCCACTGTGTATTTCTGAGCGACTTTTATAATGTCGGCGACCGAACCGTAAATCCCGCTCAGTCGTCCTGCTTTCGCCTCTTTGAGCACACTCTTGACACTTTGGTGATAGCCCGTCATATTTTTTTCAATGTCACAGAGTGCATCATAGCGCGATTTCTTTTGGTTTTTTTCGCGGGTTAACGTGTCATGTTCAGCCTTGAGTGCGTTCAGTTTCTCTTCTTTTCCGGCAAACAACATAGCATAACCGTTGAGCTTATTTTGAACCTCGTTTATATTTTCGAGAGTTTCGTTCAGTTGTGATGACAACTCTCTTTTCTTTTTTTGATGAGTGTCTAAAAGAACTTGACGATTGTCAAGGCGTTCAATTTCTTCTTTTAGTCTTTCAGTTAGTTCATCGTGCAAGTCGCGTGCTTGTTTAAGCGAGATTTCAGCTTTAGCAGCAGTGGCGCAAACGGTAGACAATTCCTTATCTAAGAGCTTATATTCGTCGTCAATTTGTGAATTTTTTAATTCAAATTCAGAAAGCTCAATCTGATTTTTTTCAACTATACTTTTAAGCTCGCGGCTCTTATTCCCAAAACCTGAAATTTGGCTGTTAAGCTTTTCAATTTCACGTTCAAATTCTAAAACGCCAATATTTGAAATTTCAATCTGTTCTTTGATTGCGGCTATTCTTTTAACGTTAAACTCTATTTCGGTTTCGGCTCTTGTCGCCTCCTTTTCTTTCTCAGAAATAAGCTCGTTTGTCTGCTCTGAACGGCTTCTTAGTTCTTCTGTTTTTGCTGAAACGCTCATCTTCTCTTTAGACTTTTCTTCTCTTAAAATCTCAAGCTCATATATTTCGCGCTCAAAATGTTCACACTCGCCTTGATTTGATAAAACCGCGTTTTCAATCTCATAAAGGCTGTCGTCAATATTTTGAATTTGTGCAACACTCAAAGAGATTTCAAGGTTTCTCTCGCTTTCGGTTAAAGCCTTTGCTTTTAGTGCTTTTTCAGCCTGTTTTTGAAGAACAGGGAGTCGTTCGGCAAGCACGTTTTCAATGTCCATGAGCCTTAATATGTTTTCTTCACTTCTTGCGAGTTCGCGTTGGGATTGTTCTTTTTTATGAAGAAACTTTGAAACTCCTGCCGCTTCGTCAAAGGTTTCGCGGCGTTCTTTTCCTTTGCTGTTAACGATTTCGGCGACTCTTCCTTGGCCTATTATCGAATAGCCGTCTCTGCCTAAGCCTGTTCCCATGAGTAACTCGTGTATGTCACGAAGCCGACATTTTGCCCCGTTGATTAAACACTCAGAGTCGCCCGTTCGATAAAGTTTGCGGGTGATTATAACCTCATCGCTATCACAGTTCAACGCCCTGTCGGCGTTATCTATTGTCAAGGCAACTTTAGCATAACCCATTTGTTTTCGCGATTGTGTCCCGTGGAAAATCACATCCTCCATTTTGTGACCGCGCAAAGTTTTCGCCCCCTGTTCCCCCATAACCCAACGCAACGCATCGCTTATATTGCTTTTACCGTTCCCGTTTGAGCCAATCACGGCTGTCATCTTAGTATTAAATTCAAGAATGGTCTTTTCGGGAAACGATTTAAACCCCTGGATTTCCAACGTTTTAAAAAACATATTTTCAGTTCTGACCTTTCTACATAAACGCGCTTTGAAACTTAGAAAATCTTCTTTTCAATGGCATCTTTAGCCGCCATTTGTCCTGCTCTTTTTTTGTTTGTGCCTGTGCCTGTCCCGATAATTTTGCCTTTAAACTTTACCTGTAGGGTGAAAGTTTTTTCATGCGGTGCGCCGCTCTCTTCGGCTAAATAGTATTCCACCGTTTCTCTATGGTTTTTTTGGACTAACTCCTGCAAAATAGTTTTATAATCCCTGCGTTCGACATTCGCTTTTTTTAAAGTAGAGGGGTTAGGCATAAACTGCAACAAAAATTTTTTTGTTTCTCTCATTCCACCGTCAAGATAAATTGCCGCGACAAGCGCCTCAAACGCATCGGCTAATATTGACTTCTTCGCCCTGCCGCCTGCTACTTCTTCACCCTTTGCTAATTTGATTTTCTCGTCTAATTTGATTTTTTTGGCGAACTCAGAGAGGGATTGCTCACGGACTATGCTTGCGCGAATTTTAGTCAATTCACCCTCCGGCAGTGATGGTAGGTTTTTATACAAAAAGTCAGCCACGACCATGCCTAATATACTGTCCCCTAAAAACTCTAACCTCTCGTTTGACTTTATTCCCGTGGTGTCGGCAAGAGATGAATGGGTCAGTGCCTCATTTAAATATTTCTTGTTTTTAAAGTTATAACTAATTAACAATTCGCCGCCCTCATAAACTTCCCAACTCTTTTAAATTTTTCTCTATTTCACGAAGAACATCTCTTTTGACAAACTCTCGTGCTTGGCGAATGGCATTTTTAAACGCGTGTGCATCACTTGAGCCGTGCGCTTTAAACACCGCGCCGTTACAGCCGAGCAGGGGTGTCCCCCCCACTTCTTTATAATCAATGCTGTCGGCAAATTTTTTCAGACCTTTTTTTGAAAGCAGATACCCTATTTTGGCGGCAATGTTTGTGGTGAAAATTGTTTTAAACCCCACCTTCATAAATGAACCCATTCCTTCAACCACTTTAAGATAGACATTTCCGGTAAAGCCGTCTGTTACAACAACGTCACATCTTGCCAATATTGGGTCTCTTCCCTCTATGTTGCCGATAAAATTGACGGGCGCTTCACTAAGAAGGCTTAATGCCTTTAGTTCGAGTTCTCTGCCTTTTTTGTCCTCTGTGCCAACGTTTAAAAGCCCCACACGTGGATTTTTGATGTTCATGATTTTTTCCATATAAACGCTACCCATCACAGCAAACTGCAACAGCATTTCAGCGCGACATTCAAGGTTTGCGCCAACGTCCAACAGCATATAAAAGCCGTTGGTGCTTGGCATTATTGTGGCTAACGCCGGGCGTTTGACACCCTTTAATCTGCCGACAACCATAGTGCCGCCGACCACCAAAGCCGCCGTGCTTCCCGCGCTCACTGCCGCATTTGCAACGCCTTGCGAAACTAATTTCAAAGTCATTCCCATAGAACAGCCTGCTTTTGCTTTTCTTATGTCGGTTGGATTGTCTTCAACTCCTATGATACCGTCTGCATGTATAATCTCGACATTCCTACCCGAAACTGAAAGCGTGTCAAAACGACTTTTAAGCAGTTGTTTGTCACCGACTAAGAAAATCTCTACTCCATATTCTTCCACCGCCAAAGCCGCGCCTTTTATAACCTCATCAGGCGAATTATCGCCACCAAACGCATCAATTGCAATCTTCATTTTTTTAGACATGTCCTTTCTGCAAAACCTCAAGCCATTCGGGAAAATCACTGCCTTTAGTTATTAACTCCCCGTTTTTATATTCACCCACCTCAACAAAACCGTTTTCATTATCATAGAAAACTGCTTCATCGCAATAAGGCAGAACATTTATAAGCGACTCAAAACGGCTTTTAAATCTGCGCTCTATGTCTTCATAGCAAATATTATGACCACCCTTTTCAACGCGATTTTTTACTCTTTTAACGCTCTCGTCACAGGTGTTCAGCCCTATATAATAAAGCCTTACGACATAGCCCTTTTTCTTTGCAAGTTTAATGGTTCTTTTTGTTCTTTTGCCTGATAAAGTGGTCTCTTGTGTGAAAGGTTTAGCTTCTGAAATAAGCGCGTTTATTTTTTTAAGCGCGATTTTACCGGCACTCACAGCCGCGCACTTGTTGTGTAACGCGATTTTGTCAATATCTATAACTGCCCCCAAATCTCTTCTTTCAGCCCTTAAAACACCCGTCAAACAAGACTTCCCCACACCGTTCACCCCGGCTATAATCGTATACGTCACTTTCAAAACACCCATTCCCTTAAATTCGTCGCCGCAAGGCGACACCAAAATTGTCAATTGTCAATTGTCAACTGTCAATTGCCGTTATTCCTCTAACAGCCAATCGCATATATCTTTCCTGTTTGTTCTTGATTTTTTCGTCTAAGGGAGGTAATAATCCCATGTTTGCCCCCATTGGCTGGAAGTCGTCGGAGTATCGATTTTTGTCGCTTATATAGGCAGACAATGCCCCTATCATAGATGTCGGCGGTAGTTTTAAAGGAGCAACCCCTTTCAACTTTCGCGCCAAAGACATTCCTGCAATAATTCCACTTGCCGCGCTCTCCATGTAGCCCTCAACGCCGGTAATTTGCCCTGCGAAAAATATATTGTCCGCGCCATTGAGCATAAACGTCTCATCGAGAAGTTTGGGGCTGTTTATAAAGGTATTGCGGTGCATTACCCCATAACGCACAAACTCGGCGTTCTCAAGCCCGGGGATTAGTTTGAACACCCGTTCTTGTTCACTGAATTTTAAATTTGTTTGAAACCCCACAAGGTTATAAAGGGTTTTGGCGTTATTTTCAACCCTCAACTGAACCACGGCATACGGGCGTTTTGAGGTTTTCGGGTTAATCAGCCCCACAGGCTTCATACAGCCGTATCGTAGTGATTCAGCCCCTCTTTTCGCCAAAACTTCAATCGGCATACAGCCCTCAAAAACTTTCAGCGTTTCAAATTCACGCAAAGGGGCAGTTTGCGCCTGCACAAGGGCGTTATAAAACCGCTCGTATTCTTCTTTTTCAAAAGGGCAGTTTATATAATCCGCTTCTCCTTTATCATAGCGAGTGGCAAAATAAACCTTGTCCGCATTAATGCTCTCAGCGGATATAATCGGTGCAGCGGCATCATAAAAGCTCAAAAAGCCAACCCCACACCGCTGTTCAATTCTCGCGGCAAAAGCATCGCTTGTCAAAGGTCCTGTGCAGATAATTGCGTTGCTTTCGGGGAACAGTGTTAACTCTCGATGTTCAACCGTAATATTTTTATTTTCTTTAATTTGTTTGGTGATTAGGT
This sequence comes from Oscillospiraceae bacterium, assembly GCA_009777445.1. GTDB lineage: Bacteria > Bacillota > Clostridia > Oscillospirales > Ruminococcaceae > Ruminiclostridium_E. The sequence goes on from WRLV01000012.1 coordinate 31,954, forward strand.
CTGAAAATAAAACTCTGTCTACCGCAAGTGCCCCTCCGGCAGGGGTGGCAGTGCGCAAGGCGGCCTCAACTGTTATTGAGCCTAACCTTCTCATTTCTTCTTTGAGCATACCTGCCGCACTGTCAATTCTTTTGGCTTTAAGGGAATTTGAACAAACCAATTCGGCAAACCCGTCATAAGAGTGAGCCGGGCTTTTTTTCACGGGCTTCATCTCAATAAGCCTAACCGAGAATCCCTCACGTGCTAAAACATTCGCCGCTTCAACTCCGGCTAAACCGGCACCGATTACGCTACATTCTATAGACTTGAACAACTCATTTTTCAAATTCGCAACCCTCTTTATGGCAGCAAATCTTTTTACCTGCCTTTTGAAACAAATAGTTACCGCATAACGGGCACTTATCGGCAATAGGCGTGTCCCAAGTCATGAAGTTACAGCTTTTGAAGTCTTCACAGCCGAAAAACGGTCTACCCTTCTTCGATTTTTTAGCCAACATCTTTTTCCCGCATTTAGGGCAAAATCCACCCGTCTCTGCTATGAGTTGTTTAGTGTTCCTACAATCAGGAAAACCCGAACAACCCATGAACTTTCCGAAACGCCCGATTTTTATGAGCATGTGCTTACCACACAACTCGCACTCTATATCAGTCACCTCGTCTGGGACTTTTACGCGTTTGCCTTCCATGTCGCTTTCGGCTTTTGACAGTGTCTGCTCAAAATCTTCATAGAATTTGTGCAACACGTCAACCCATTGTGTGTTTCCTTCTTCTACGCTGTCTAATTCTTGTTCCATTCCCGCTGTGAATTTTGTGTCAACTATTCTGTTAAAGTGGTCTTTGAGTAAGTCGGTAATAACATCACCCAAAGGGGTCGGCAATAACTGCTTTTGTTGTCGCTCTACATAGTGCCTGTCAAGTATGGTTGAAATGGTCGGCGCGTAGGTTGAGGGTCTTCCGATTCCGTTTTCTTCCAACGCTTTAATAAGGCTCGCCTCGGTATAACGCGGCGGCGGTTGGGTGAAGTGTTGATTTGCTTTAACCGCGTTCGTTTTCAGTTTAACGTCTTTAGAAAGCGCGGGCAGGGCGACTTTTTGCTCTTTTTCTTGGCCTTCACTTTCAATGATTTCTTCATAAAGCCGCGTGAAACCGTCAAACCGAACAGTATAACCGCTCGCCTTAAAAATGCAGTTGTCGGCTTTTATCGATACCGACATGGTATCAAGCAAAGCATCCGCCATTTGACTCGCCATGAACCGTTCCCAAATAAGTTTATAAAGCTTATATTGGTCCGCGCTAACACTTTGTTTTATATCATCGGGCGTGATAGATGCGACTGATGGACGAATTGCCTCATGTCCGTCTTGAGAGCCTTTTTTTGACTTAAATTCGCGTGGCTTTTTCGGGAGATATTCCTCTCCATATCTGTTTGTTATAATTTGCTTTGCTTCTGCTTTAGCTTCGTCTGAAATTCTTGTGCTGTCTGTTCGCATATAGGTAATCAGCCCGATTAACCCGTGTTCGGGCAACTCGACACCCTCATAAAGCTCTTGCGCCGCTTTCATGGCACGGCGCGAATTAAAAGACAGCTTCTTAGATGCTTCTTGTTGAAGGGTCGAGGTAATAAACGGCGGGGCGGGTTGTTTTTTTCTTATTGATTTTTTTACTCCATCGACTGTAAACTCAGCTCCCTCAAAACGCGCTAAAACTTCATGAGCCTGCGTTTCATTTTCAAGCTCGGCTTTATTCCCGTCTATTTGAGCTAATTTAGCGTAAAATGTTTTTCTCTCGCCTTTAACCGAAAGCTGTGCATCAATGCTCCAATACTCTTGTGGGACGAAAGCCATTATTTCTTTTTCACGTTCTACAATTATTCGTACAGCGACAGACTGAACCCTGCCTGCCGAAAGCCCCTTTCTCACCTTTTTCCATAAAAACGGGCTTAGCTTATAGCCAACTAAGCGGTCGAGTATTCTTCTCGCTTGTTGGGCGTTAACTAAATCCATGTCAAGGCCGCGCGGATTGCTCATGCCGAACTCTATTCCGCTTTTGGTTATTTCGTTGAAGGTGACACGAATCGGTTGATTGACATCAAGCCCCAAAATATGGGCAAGGTGCCACGAAATAGCCTCCCCCTCGCGGTCAGGGTCGGTGGCTAAATAGATGTTTTTCGCCTTTTTAGCTTTTTTCTTCAACTCTGTTATTACTTCTTTTTTTTCTTTTTTGTTTTCATATTGCGGTGTGAAGTCATGTTTGACATCCACCCCCAACTTTGATTTAGGCAAGTCGCGGATATGCCCGACAGACGCGACTACCCTATAACTTTTGCCTAAATATTTTTCAATGGTTTTGGCTTTTGCCGGTGACTCTACAATTATAAGATTAGACAATCTAAGACCCCCGTTTAAATTCCCACATCAGGATTGCCGCGGCAACGGCAGCATTAAGCGATTGAATTTTTTCTATGGGAATGTATATTTTCTCGTCTGCTAAGTCTGTAATTTGGGGAGAAACCCCCCTCGCTTCGTTACCTATGATTATTGCTGATTTTCTGTTGAAGTTGATTTCGTCGGGGCGTTTGGCATCATCGTCCAAAACGCACGAGTGCACGCTAAAACCGTTTTCTTTAAGCGTTTTTACGGCAGACACTAAGTCAGCGGGTATTAAATTCAGCCGAAAAACAGAACCCATCGAACCCCTCAAAACTTTTCCCGAATAAATATCGGGGCAATCGGGTGTGAAAATCACGGCATCCATTCCGAGGGCCTCGGCAGTTCTGATTATTGTCCCCATATTCCCCGAATCTTGAATATGGTCTAACAAGAGCAGTTTTTTTGCGTCGGCTATTAGTTTACCCGAAATTTCCGGTTTTTCGCGCATGTGAAATTCCAAAAAAACCCCTTGCGGTGTGGTTGTATCGGATATATATTCCCCTAAATCGTTGCTTATTACCGTTAGTTTGCACAGTTTAGCCACTTTTTTATAAAAGTCGGCATATTTTTTAACGGCAAAATCGGTAAAAACAGCACTAAGCGGCATAACACCGCAACTCAACGCATCTTCAGAAAGCTTAAAGCCCTCACAAACAAACGCCGCAAATCTAAGCCGCTCTTTTTTATCGGCAATTAACTTTTTGTATTTTAAAACGATTTCATTTTTTCTCGACGTTATTATCATTAAAACCTCAAAATAAGCAATATCACGTCCGTCAAACGGCCGTGATATTTTAGATTAACTGTCAACTGTCAATTGTCAACTGCCATCACACTGTCATCACACAGCCATTGACTTAGCCTTAGCGCAAAGAGCAGTAAACCCTTCAGAATCGCTTATGGCAATTTCAGACAACATTTTTCTGTTGAGCAGAATGTTTGCTTTTTTAAGACCGTTGATAAAGGTAGAATAGTTCATGCCGTTTAATTTGCACGCGGCTGATATTCTTGTTATCCAAAGTTTTCTGAAATCTCTTTTCTTTAAACGTCTGCTGATATAAGCGTATTGCCCTGACTTATAGACCGCTTCTTTTGCGGTTTTAAAGAGTTTGCTTTTGCTACCCCAATATCCTTTTGCGAGCTTTAATACTTTATTTCTTCTCTTGCGTGTCGCTAACGCGCCTTTCACACGAGCCATAATTTTATCCTCCAGATTTTTGTTAAATTTTCTTATTTATACGGCAAAAGCAATTTAATTTCAGCCATGTTTGATTTGTCGGCATATCTGTTTGCCCTGCTGTTGCGTTTGCGTTTAGTCGCTTTTTGGGTTAACCTGTGTATTCTGTTAGTTCGACGGAATTTAATTTTACCCGACTTAGTCAACTTAAAGCGTTTTTTTGCCCCACTGTGGGTTTTAATTTTATTTTTCATTTTTTAAACTTGCCCTCCTTTATTTTCGTTATGCTTTTTAGCGGCGACGGTCTTAGGATTTAAGACTGTCGCGAAGTTTCTACCTTCAAATTTCGGTGCTTTTTCCGATATGGCGTATTCAGCACAAGTTTCAATAACTTTCCGCATCAATGCCTCGCCTAACTTAGGGTGGGTCATCTCTCTGCCTTTAAAACGAATGGTGACTTTAACCTTATCGCCGTTTTTCAGGAATTTAATCGCGTTTCCCACCTTAGTGTTGAAATCGTTCGTGTCGATATTAAGCGACATTCTGATTTCTTTAAGCTCAATTTGCTTTTGATTTTTCTTGAGTTCTTTCTCGCGCTTTGCCTGTTCAAAACGATACTTGCCGTAATCCATTATACGACAAACAGGCGGTTTTCCTTGGGGCGCGATAAGAACGAGGTCTAAGTTGCGCTCGTCTGCCATTTGCCGCGCTTCGCTCAACGGCATAATCCCAAGCTGCGCGCCGTTTTCATCGTTAACGCGAACCTCATTGGCTTGGATTTGTTCATTGAGGGTTAAATCTTTTGTGCTGATAGTCAAACACTCCCTTTCAAATTCAAAATAAGAAGACACGGGGAAAACCCCGTGTTTAAAAATACAGCGTAAAAACGCAAATATTTAATAAACAACCGCGCCTGACATTACATCAAATAAATGAGTCGGCGGGTGAGAGGTTACTCTTCTTTCGTTTATACCCTTTCACAAGCGTAGTAATAACCTTGCTCGTTTAGGGACTTTGTTATTATATATTATTTTTTTCTGTTTGTCAAGTGTTTTTTTAAAATTTTTAATTTTAACTTTTATTAGCTTTTATTAATCATGTTTTTAATAGCCGACAAGAGACTGATTTCTTTATTAGAGCTGTCGTGGGCTATTTCCCAAATCATCACGCCGCCCGAATTTTCGAGAGCGAATGCGGTTTTATTTTGAACGGTGGAATAGCCGTTATAATTGACAGTCATGCCGTTATATGTTGCCGTGTCTTTGTTGTAATTATCGCGATTAGCGGCTGTGACCAAGTCGTATGAAAATCCATGCACGAAATCCTTGCCGTAGACCCTTGAATAAAAAGGTATACCCATTACCACCTTATTTTTAGAAAGCCCCCTGGAGTTCTTCCAATAATTATTGCTGTTAACCGCTAAATTGTAGCTTGCATGGCCCGCCGAATCGCTTGTGTTGTCATACGCCATTACGTTGAGCCAGTCGGCATACATAAGCGTTTTGTCGCAGAAGGCTTTCGCGCTCTCGTAAACATATCTGCCGTCCGCCGAAACCCCCGATGGAACAGCAACTGTAAGAAGCTTTCCGCGCGCCGCCATTTCAGAGTGTAAATTTCTCATCAACCGCTCTAAGCCCGCACTGTTCAAAGTCGGATATTCCCAGTCTATGTCAACCCCGTCAAAGCCGTAATTGTCACAGAGCGCGGCAATATTTTTAGCAAAAGCTTGAGCTTTTTGTTCACTTTCGGTTGCCTTTTCAAACACCGTGCTTAATCTTTGGTTGTTATAGCTCCAGCCGCCGACTGAAATCAACGCCTTCGCGCCGCCGTTGTGCGCACGGCTTATTACGTTTCGTGCTAAAGTCGGATTTTCGAGGGGGAGAATTTTTCCATCAGTGGTTGGAATGGCAAAAGCGTAATTTACATGCGTAATCACAGAGAAATCAAGCTTATCCAACTGCCCCGCGCGCCAATAGGGAAAGTAAGCGACTACCTTAAAACCGCCACTATTCTGCACACTTTTTCGCGGAGTAACAGCGGAAGTTTGGGGTGGGCTTGTCGTTTGAGGGGGCTGTGTCGCCTTTGTTGCTTTAGGAGTTTGACTTGCTTTCGTCGTTTTGGGGGATTGCGTTGCCTTTGTTGTTTTAGGAGTCTGGCTTGCTTTTGTCGTTTTTGGGGATTGTGTTGCCTTTGTTATTTTGGGAGTCTGGCTTACTTTTGTCGTTTTTGGGGATTGTGTAGCCTTTGTTGTTTTAGGGCTTTGACTTGCCCTTGTCGTTTTTGGGGATTGTGTCACTCTTGTCGTTTGGGGAGGGCGGGGTTCCACCTTGTTTCCGAGCATAAAAAATGCGGCTGTTATAAACAAAGCCGCTATTAATAATGTAAATATGTATTCTCTTTTCACAATTCATCATTCCTTTAATTTATTTCACGCGCTATGCATATTGACATTATACCATGAAATAACCAAAAAAGAAATGATGAATTGTTGGTATTTATTTAGACTAAGTTTTGACAGCTTGCAATTATGAAGTGGGAAATTTGAAAAACATCTTGAAAAAGTCAAGAATCCATGTTATACTAAAGGAGTTGAAATATCATGAGTATAGAAAGGCGGTGCAACGGCGTGGATTGGAAAAAACCTGAATATGATAAAAGTACGGTTAAGAAGGCAGGAAAAGCCGTTGCCAAAAACGATTTTAGTAAAATCGATGAAGCGCAGGCTTACAAAGTTATTAACAACTGGAGGTCGTCTCATGCGTACCCCCTGAAAGCATTTTATTTACTTGGAAAGTGCTACGCCGAAAAGAATAAAGGCATTTTAGTTGTTCAGCGATTAAAACGATTAGAGTCCATCTTAGCCAAGCTTATTCGTTTTCCTGCTATGGGGCTTGAAACAATGCAAGACTTAGGCGGATGCCGTGTAATAGTCAATGACATAAGCGAGGTAAAAAATGCTGTCCGCGAATATAATAATTCCAATATTAAAAGTAATCTTGTTAAAATATACGATTATATAACCAATCCAAAAGAAGATGGTTATAGGAGTGTACACCTTGTTTATGAATATATCGGACCAAACACAGAATATATCGGATTGAAAACAGAAGTGCAAATCCGTACAACATTACAGCATTGTTGGGCTACAGCCGTTGAAGCACTTAGTTTGAGAAAAAGCGTTAACCTTAAGGCGGGCGAAGGTGACGAAAAAACGTTGAGGTACATGGCGTTAATTTCTGCACTTTTTTCGATAGAAGAAAACGCACCGCTTAGCAAATATGTTCCGCAAAATCCAATCGAAATATTTAACGAGGCAAAGGTTCTTGATGTCGAAACTAACTCATTGAACATAATTCGCGCTATACGTATGCTACCAACGTTTTCCGGAGAACGGGAGCGAGAACGCTCCTATTATTTAATAAGGGTTGATGCTAAAACCGGAGAATCCAAAGTTTATGGGTATGACGAAACTCAATTTGAAGCCGCCGCTGATTTTTGTGCCGAAATAGAAAAAACCAATCACGGCGCATTTGCGGTACTCGTATCAGCATCCGATGCAAACGCTTTGCTTAAAGCGTATCCAAATTACTTGGCAGACGCAAATCTATTCGTTGAACGTGTTGACACATTGATGGAAAAGTACGAAAGTCTATAAAATACGAACCGTCGAACCCACACGTTGGGTGGGTAGGCGGGAATCGCCCGTGGCGGTTCGCCACTGGAGTGGACTGCACCAAATACGAACCGACACCATCACAACCATTAACCCCTTTTTCGCACTGTTTAAGCGAAATCGTCTTAGTCCCGTCACGCCAAACGCATGAATAAAAACTTTTCAAAAAAGCTTCACAACAAAGACGATATATGGTATAATTAGCATTACAGGGGGGCTAATTATATGGGAAATGTTTTTAAATACTTAGAAAATATTGTC
>WRLV01000013.1 GCA_009777445.1 Oscillospiraceae bacterium
TCAGCAGTTTTACTAACTCCATTTCTTGTTCTGTTTGAATATTATTTGTTGTTCTCATTGCATTAACCTCCATTTATTTTTTTCTTATGGAGATTATTGACATTTACACGGGTGGTTATACAGACTCTTGAATATAAAAAGAGGAATGTAGAGACATTCCTCTTTTTTATTGGGAGATTTTAAGTGATATACGTTCGGCGTTTCTTTTCGTAGCTTTCTTTCCGTGCTTTTACCACAAGCCATCGGTCATGCAAATCGGCTTTGCGTTTTTTCTGTCTTTGGCGTTCAAGGCTTCAAGCCTTCAAGCCTTCAAGCCTTTCTTGTAATTCGGATTGCATCATGGTGTTTTCCTCCTTTTGATTGATTTTATTTGCTTATCTATTAATAGTATACAATATAAGTTTTATATTGTCAAGCTTTATCACCACTAAATATTATACAAATATTTAACATTATATTTGTATAACTTGACGAAATCGTTCAAACGCTCGATAAAACCTTGACAAGACAAGAAAAACGTGGTATGCTGTAAAAAATAGAGAGGAGCGTGTGTTATGACTATTGAGCAAAAAATTAATCTTGCCGCAAAATATAAAGGAATAAGCCAGGCTGAATTAGCCCGGCTTATCGGTATGAGTCCATCGAATTTTAATTTGAAGGTGAAGAGGGATACCTTTCGGAAGGATGAGCTTGAAAAAATGGGGAAGGCTTTAGGGGCTGAATGGTTTTGTGGGTTTCGATTTTCTGATGGGTTTGAGGTGTGAAATTGACACCCATTTTGACACCCATGCTTTGCGTATTTTGGGATATTTTACCCTATTTTATCCACGTTATAAAAAAATCAAAAACCGCTTAAACCTCATGGTTAAGCGGTTTTTTGACATCTGAGTGACAGGATTTGAACCTGCGGCCTCTACCACCCCAAGGTAGCGCGCTACCAATCTGCGCCACACCCAGAAATATAACTAATGACAACTGAATAATTCAAATGAGATTCGTCTATTTTCGGCTTTTTCATCGGCGGTCAACTCACCGCCTTTGGGCTTCTTTTTCAGAGTTTCGCTGTTCGCGTGAAACTTCAAAACGCCTTGATAGTCGCTGTCTGCACGGAGTAAAATATCACCCGAAATTTTTTTCACCTACTATATACAATAGCATATTTTCCCCAAGAAATCAAGTGTTTATCAAGATTTTCAGCGATTTTCAGCGATTTGTTATATATGGTGGAATATTTTTATGCATTATGACGGTTTTCGATGAAATCTAATAACTATCAACTGTCGACTGTGAGTAGGTTATACTTAACTGGACAGGATGGGGGTTCTCACATGCTCACCACAAACTCGACCCCCTCTTCAAGAGTGTATTTCTCTGCATAACTTCCACTTGAACCATAAATTGTTAAATCCATACAATTGTGAAACGCTCCGGCACCTATACTTATCACACTGTCGGGAATTGTGATATTCGTCAATCCGGCGCAATCGATAAACGCCCAGTTGCCTATACTTATTACACGGTCGTGGATTTTTATCTCAGTCAAACCTGTGCAACCGGAAAATGCATAATCACCTATGCTTGTCACACCATCGGGAATTGTGATATTCGTCAATCCGGCGCAACCAAAAAACGCCGTATTACCTATGCTCGTAACACTCTTTGGTATGTAAACATAGGCAATGCGGCTATTTTCATGAAAAGCATTTTCTCCTATTCTTGTAATGGGCATACCCTCTATTGTGTCTGGTATGCGGACTTTGAGCGCGTTGCCGTTATAGCCCAAAATCTCAACTCCGCCGTCACCATTTGAGCCGTATTTAAAATCATTTTCAGGTGCAATGGGGACATCGTGCCAAAAAAAATCATCAGAATCATCGTTTTGACTTTGCATGTCAACCTGCATCTCTGTAGTAGAGTCGGTTTGAATCTCCCCGGCATTCAAATTTGTGAGTATAGAATCGATTTGACCGTCACAAGCCCCAATGCTCAATAAGAGCGCGGTTGTAATTAAAAATGCAATTGCCTTTTTCATTGTTTCTACCAACTTTCATAATTGTCAAGTGTTTAATTCGCACTAAACTCGGGACGGGCAAGCCCGTCCCCTACAATAACTGTCAACTCTCAACTGTCCACTGTCAACTGTCCGTCAACTGTTCTTCAACGCCGCAATCTCATCCTCCACCGACACTGCCGGGGCTAATCCCATTTCTGCTTTCAGTGCGGCTAATTCGTCGTCTAATGCCGCGCCGCCGCCGTCTTTGTAGAGTTCTGCCAAGGCCTGTGCTTCGTCACGTGGAACCTCGTTTAATGCGGTGAGCGCGTGAGCGCGGTCGAGTCTTTCTTGCGCTTGTTTTTCAAAGCGGTCAAAAGCCTGCAAAGCCCCTTCTGATTTAGAGCCTGCCGCCCCCATTTTGTTTACCTTTTCTGTGGCTTTCGCGATGGCAATGTTAGATTTAATGGTCGCTTGGCGTGATTTAAGCGCGTTTATGTCCTTCACCAACTTATCATGCATCTGTCTCATTTGAACGGCGTTACCTTGGGCTATTTCCGCTAACTTTTGAAGCTCAAGCCCCTTGGCTTCAAGCTCGTTTTTCTTGTTAAGAAATACCCTGGCGTGGTCTTCGTTCCCTGCCGTTAAGGCTTTGCGCGCCAACTCTATGTTTTTCTTCACCTCGGCTAAGTTAGCATCAGCCTCGCGGCGACTTCTCGTTTCTTCTGCCATGACACTTGCGGTCTCTTTTTTCACGTCCGCTAAGTCGTTTGCCAATTGGCGAAGAGTTTGGTCAATCATTTTTGCCGGGTCTTCCGCCTTGTCAAGCAAAGCGTTGATGTTAGCCGCCATAATGTTTTTGAACCTGCTTAAAATTCCCATGGTTGTTTTCCCCCTTAAATTCTTATATTTTTTTATTTATCTTCATATTCTTTAGCCAATTTCGAGGCTTCGTCATCTGCGCCTTTGCTCTCAAAAGTTTCAAGATTTTGCCCTAAAATTCGCTCGGTCTGTTCGGCTTCGAGATTTTTTTGCGCCTTAGCACGCTTCCACCAACTGAACAATAAAAATATAATCGCTAACCCACCGCCAAAACTCAAGGCAAAAATCCATACATTAACCCACGGCGATTGATAGACTTCCATAATTCGTTGTGAGGAACTGTCAAATGCGTTGCCGAACAGCTCTGATTCATTCATATAACCGCTGTAATAATTACGCTCTACATAGTCCATCAAAATATCCATTGCTTCCACATCTAACACCGTCGCCGCTTGAGAGCCGACATGATACTGCATAATATAGGTGACACTTGAGGCTTCACTTTCAAAGAACACGAACATCAAATGCGCCTGGTCGTTGAACAACTCGTTGTATTTTTCTCGCGCGAACTCTTGAACCTCATCGGGTGTGGGGTCGGGGTCGCCATAAATGTCACCGGTTATATAAAGGTGTGGGCGAACTCCCGTTCTTTTATGAAAGTTTTCTAAGCCGTTAGTCAAGACGGTTTCGTTTCCTATCCAGTGTAAATCATCGGTATACAATTTGCCGGTTTGAGCCGCCGCATTGGGTGGCAAAGGCTCTCTGGCAACAGTCGAACGGGTAATTGAGTCATCGGGTGAAAACAAGAAAAACAAGAAAATTACCACTATGACAACCACCAAAACAGCCCCCACTCCACAACCGCCGGAATGTGAACCGCGTGGTGAACCACCCCCTCCATAGCCATAACTGCTGTGATGGCGATGACGGCGACGGCTATGCCCTAAAGCGTAACCCAAGCCGAAACTGCCCCAACTACCGGAGCTACCCGAACGCCCCGAGCTACTCGAACGCCCAGAACTACCGGAACTACCCGAACGCCCCGAGCTACTTGAACCACCTGAACGTCCAACACCGCCAACGCGCCCTCCACTTCTACCGGCACCGCCGGAACGACCGCCACTGCTACCGCCGCCGCTTCTTCCTGCTCTTCCCATAATTTTAAGTAAATCCTTTCTACACAACCACCGCCCAACAGCAAAAAGTGTTGGGCGGCATATATCTCTACGCGTTTGCCTCTTTCTTCTTTTTCTCAATATCTGCTAATGCTTCTTTTCTTGAGAGTCCTATTTTGCCTTGGTTGTCTATTTTTATGATTTTAACTATAATTTGGTCGCCTAAGTTACAGATGTCTTCTACCTTTTCTATACGTCGGTTTTCAAGCTCTGAAATGTGAACCATACCCTCTTTACCCGGTGCAAACTCAACGAATGCCCCGAATCCGGTAACGCGAACAACCTTTCCTTTGTAGATTGAACCTATTTCGGGTACCATAACAATGGCTTGAATTGTTTCAATGCACGCCTGCGCCTTTTCGAGGTCACTGCCACAGATGTAGACATTCCCATCATCATCAAGGTCAATTTTAACATCATAATCAGCGCAAAGTTTTTGAATAACCTTTCCGCCCGAACCAATCACCTCGCGTATTTTATCCACGGGAACTTTAGTGTTCATCATCTTCGGCGCGTATTTGTTCACTGAAGAACGCGGCTTTTCAATCGCTTTCAACATGACTTCATCTAAAATATAAATTCGCGCTTTGTGGGTGGTTTCGATGGCTTCTTTGATTATTTCGGGAGTTAATCCGTCAATTTTCAAGTCCATCTGAATGGCGGTAATCCCCTTGTGAGTTCCGCCCACCTTGAAGTCCATGTCGCCGAAAAAGTCTTCTACACCTTGAATGTCAATCATGGTCATCCAACGCTCACCCTCGGTTATAAGACCGCAAGAAATTCCCGCAACAGGCGCTTTAATCGGAACCCCCGCATCCATAAGTGCCAACGTTGAACCGCAAATCGCCCCTTGAGAAGTAGAGCCGTTTGACGACAAAATCTCTGACACTAATCTGATTGCATAAGGGAACTCCTCAACAGACGGAATAACCGGTTCTAACGCACGTTCAGCCAACGCACCATGCCCTATTTCCCTTCTGCCCGGGCCGCGACTCGCGCGCGCTTCGCCAACAGAATAAGAAGGGAAATTATAATGATGCATATAACGTTTTGATTCTTCTTCGTCTAAACCGTCAATTCGCTGTGAATCACTAACCGGGCCTAAGGTTGTTACCGTAAGCACTTGGGTTTGCCCTCTCGTAAACAGCCCCGAGCCGTGAACACGCGGCAACAGCCCAACCTCTGACGAAAGCGGTCGTATTTCATCTAACTTCCTGCCGTCAACCCTCTTTCCGTCTAACAGCCACTGTCTCACAACCTGCTTTTGCATTTTGTAAATACACTCATCTATCATGGCGGCTTGTTCGGGGTAAGTCGTTGAAAATTTCTCATGAATTTCATCTTTAACAGGGTTCAGACGTTCCTCACGAATATTCTTGTCATCGGTGTCTAACGCGTGTCTAATCTTCTCAATCGCAAAGTCTGATATTTGCGAATACATATCGGGATTTACCGCAACAGCTTGAAATTCACTTTTCTTCTTTCCGATTTGGGCGGTAATGTCATTGATGAAAGGAATAATCACTCTTGCGATTTCTTCATGCCCTTTGTTTATTGCCTGCAACATAACATCGTCAGGCACTTCGTTCGCGCCCGCTTCAATCATGACAACTTTCTCTTTGCTCGAAGCAACAGTCAAATTTAAGTCGGACTTTAAGCGTTGTTGTGCGTTTGGCATTAATATAATTTCACCGTCAACCAACCCAACGGAAATTCCGCCAATCGGTCCGTTCCATGGAATGTCTGATATGCTCAACGCAATTGATGCACCGAGCATTCCGGCGATTTCCGGCGAACAATCAGGGTCAACGGCAAGCACTGTCATTACAACAACAACATCATTGCGCATGTCTTTAGGAAACAGCGGTCTGATTGGGCGGTCAACAACGCGTGAAGTCAAGACAGCCTTTTCGCTTGGCCGCCCTTCCCTTTTCAAAAAGCCGCCCGGGATTTTCCCTGCTGAATAAAGTCTTTCTTCAAAATCAACAGCCAAAGGAAAAAAGTCGATTCCCTCACGGGGTTTTTCACTTGCGGCAACGTTTGTCATTACAACAGTTTCTCCGTAAGTGACCCAACAAGAGCCGTTAGACAGTTCACAGGTCTTGCCTGTTTCAACTGTAAGCTCGCGCCCGGCAAATGTCGTTTTAAATATCTTATGATTTTTGAACATAATGTCCCTCCATTATTATTTACGAATTCCAAGTTTGGCAATGATGGCACGATAGCGTTCAATATCCTTTTTCATAAGATAGTTCAGCAAATTTCGGCGATGCCCTACCATTTTCAGCAGACCCCGTCTGGAATGATGGTCGTGTTTGTGGATTTTCAAGTGCTCGGTTAAATCGTTAATTCTTCTTGTCAGAATCGCGATTTGAACCTCCGGCGAACCGGTGTCGTTTTCGTGGGTGCGGTTAGCCTCGATTACCGCATCCTTCTCGTGTTTCAGTAACATAGCGTACACTCCTTTTTAAAAAAATATATACATAAACATAGTAAAAGGCAACAGTGTCTCCCCATTAGGGCTATATCCCTTTACCAAGTAAATGTCAACCGGCGAGCCGCCTTTTTCGGTCTTAGCTTACGTTTTTTCTGCCAATTTTTTTCTTCAACGGCTCTTTTTTCTTCTCTCCGTGTGTCACCAATGGTTTTGTGCTGCCGTCAACGCATGCTGCGGTGACGGTTACTTTTTTAACTGTTTCGTCTCCCGGAACCTCAAACATAGTGTCAGAAAGCAATGCCTCTAACACAGTGCGCAATCCCCTTGCTCCCGTCTTGCGTGAAATGGTTTTCTCGGCTATTTTAACCAAAGCCTCATCTTCAACGCAAAACTCTATTCCATCTAATTGAAAGAGATATTCATATTGTTTAATCAGCGCGTTTTTCGGCTCTTTTAAAATCCTCACAAGTGCATCGACATCTAACTCATCTAACACCGCATTAACCGGTAAACGCCCGACTATTTCGGGAATAAGCCCATATTTCACTAAATCTTCAGGCTCAACATCATGCAACACAGCCGCATCTTTCTTCTCTTTTTCAGACTTAATTGCCGCCCCAAACCCCATAACACTTGAATGTAGCCGCGAGTTGATAATCCTTTCAAGTCCGTCAAACGCGCCGCCGCAAATAAACAGTATATTTTTGGTATCGATTTGAATGAAGTCTTGATGGGGGTGTTTTCTCCCCCCTTGCGGAGGAACATTCGACACTGTACCCTCAATGATTTTTAACAACGCCTGCTGAACCCCCTCACCGCTCACGTCACGAGTGATTGAGGTGTTTTCGGAACGTCTTGATACCTTATCAATTTCATCGATATAAATAATTCCCTGCTCTGCCGCTTCAATGTCGTAATCGGCCGCTTGAATAAGTCTCAGCAAAACATTTTCCACGTCTTCACCGACATAGCCCGCTTGAGTCAGCGTTGTCGCATCAGCAATAGCAAAAGGCACATGCAAAATATTCGCTAACGTTTGGGCGAGCATTGTTTTTCCGACACCGGTGGGGCCTAACAGCAAGACATTGCTCTTTTGAAGCTCTACCTCTTCATCGCTCTGTTTGGTTTTTTTGTTGTTGGCTTTAAACAATGTGCGTTTATAGTGATTATAAACCGAAACGCAAAGGGTTCTTTTGGCTTTGTCCTGCCCTATTATATATTGGTCTAATATTTTCTTAATATCAACGGGAGTGACTAACTCAAAACTATCGGACTTATCACCGCCCGATTTTGGGTTAATCAGCTCTTTTTTGTCATCTTCATCATAATCAAAAAGATAACCGTCATCAACCAACATATTGAAAGAAGCCCACACACATTCGTTGCAGATATACCCGTTGTCGCCAAACAACATTCTTTCTACTTGACTTTCAGATTTGCCGCAAAAACTGCACTTTAACATAATATAACCTCAACTATACTATACTTACTATACTACTCTATTTATCGTCAGAGAGTTGTTTCTTAATCATAATTTTATCCACCAAACCGTAACTAACTGCTTCCTCGGCAGTTAAAAAATTGTCGCGTTCGGTGTCTCTTTTAATTACTTCAATTGGTTGCCCTGTGTTTTCGGCAAAGATTTCGTTCATTCGGTTCTTGATATAAAGCAGTCTCTTAGTGTGAATTTCAATATCAGTGACCTGCCCTTTTGCCCCTGCCGACGGTTGATGTATCATGACCTCTGAATTTGGCAGGCAATATCTTTTCCCCTTAGCCCCTGCCGCCAACAAAAACGCCCCCATTGAAGCCGCCATTCCCATACAAATAGTGGAAACATCGCACTTAATGTAATTCATAGTATCGAAAATTGCCATTCCATCGGTGACAGAGCCACCCGGGCTGTTTATATAAAGATATATGTCTTTATCAGAGTCCTGCCCTTCAAGGAATAACAATTGCGCCACTATAAGACTGGAAGTCACATGGTTCACCTCTTCGTGAAGCATAACAATCCTGTCATTCAACAATCTCGAATAAATGTCATAGGCTCTCTCGCCCCTGCCCGTTTGCTCTATTACGGTTGGCACTAAACTAAGTTGCATAATTGGTCTCCTCCTCTTTTCAAGTCTGAATCTCTATTTCAGCGGCTTCTCTCACTATGTCGAAAGCTCTGTCGTTTAACAGGTCTTTTTTGAATGTCCCGGGCGATATAACTTTTCTTACTTCTTCAAGCGGCATTTTGTGAAGTTCGGCAAGTTTCACAAATTCTTCATCTAACACGCTATCGGTAATATCCAACCCTTCAAGAGAAGCAATTTTTTTCAACGCAAGTTGCAATTTAACGCGACCTTCCGCTGACTGTGAAAACATTTCCCTAAATTTCTCAATTGTCACGCCCGAATGTTTCAAATAATCTTCAAGTGATAGCTCTTTTCTCAGGTTTTGGTACGCCCAATCGTTGATTAAATCGTCAATCTTGCGTTCAAACATAACCTCGGGAATGTCCCCCTCAACCATAGTCGAGAGAAGATTTGCCAAAGTGTTGTCTATAGCGATTTTCCGCGCTTGTTCTTTTTCTTCGGCGATTTGTGTTTTTAAGTCTTCTTTTAACTCATCAATGGTATTAAACTCGCTTATGTCTTTCACAAACTCATCGTCTAACTCTGGCAGTTGAGTTTCTTTTATGCCGTTTATGCGGCATTTAAATACAGCATCTTTGCTTGCTAATTCTTCGGGATTGTAATCAGCGGGGAATGTGACATTTACATCAAATTCATCACCGAGTGCTCTGTCAACTAACTGCTCTTCAAAGCCGGGTATAAACCTTCTGCTACCTATTTCAAGAGTAAAGTTCTCTGCCGAACCGCCATCGAAGGGAACGCCGTCACAAAATCCCTCAAAATCAAATGTTATGGTATCTGTTGTTTTGGTTTTTCGTTCACCTGCATCAATTATCCGCGCGCCTTTTTTCCTAAGCCCTTCAAGCTTAGCGGAAATATCAGAATCGGTAACAGTATTGGACTCAACAGGCACTTTTAAACCGCGATAACCGCTTATATTTATCTCAGGCTCGGTAATAAAGCACGCCTTAACCACAATGCCGTCTTTTTTGTCAAGCGAAACAACTTCTATGTCTTTAATATCAACAACTTCTAATTCTAACTGTTTAACCACCCAATCAACCATTTTCGGATAGAGATTGTTAACGGCATCTTCATAAAAAATATTCTCGCCGTATTGGTTTTCAATCATTTTGCGCGATGCCTTGCCTTTTCTGAACCCGGGGACTTGAAATTTCGCCTTTTTCTTCAAAAACGCGGCTTGAAGTTGTTCTTCAAGCTCTGCGGCATCTGCTTTAAATTCCGCTTCAACTGTGTTAACCTGAGCTACCTTGTTTGAAATGATTTCCATTTTTTGACACCTTCCCGCCATACGGCTTATTTAATATTAATATATTTGGGGGTGAACTCAATTAAGTCTGCCGAAACAGCGTGAAAAGTTATTCCCCCGCTTTCTCCTGTAAAGGCTTTGTGCGCCCCCACACCGTGAATATGAGCGTAATAACAATGCTTTATATTATATTTTTCAAGAACCTCTAAGATGTAATAGTTTTTCTCTTGCGCATAAATCGGCGGATAGTGTAAGAAAACAAGCAGTTCTTCGTCCTTTTTATGTTTCAGAGCATCTTTGAGCGACATTTCGAGCCGCCCCGCTTCTCGCGCCAATATTTTTTTGTCAAATTCTTCTTGCGTTTCATTAATCCAACCTCTTGAACCGCAAATCATAACACCGTCAACTTGATATGAATTGTTGCTTAATATTTGTATGTTGTCTAACTGATTTTGTTGGAGAAAACTGTTCATCTTAGCGGCGGTAGTCCACCAATAATCATGATTACCTTTTATTATAATCTTCTTGCCTTTTAATTCATCGTTTATAAACAAAAAATCTTCATATGCTTGATGCAAAGTCATTCCCCACGAAACATCGCCGACAATAACCACAGTGTCATCGTCATTCACGAGCGCGTTCCAGTTAACAAGAAGGCGTTCAATATAATTAGACCACCCGTAAAATTTATCCATCGGCTTATCACAACCAAAAGATAAATGAAGGTCTCCAATCGCAAAAAGAGCCATCTATATAAACTCCATAACCGCGTTGGCTAACTCGTGCTTTTCAAACGTTTGATTGAATCTAATCTCTTTGTCTTTAGTCTGTCTCAGTGCGCCGGGCATTTTAACGCCGGTTAACCGCTCAATTATTTCAGCCTTTTCAAATTCGTCTGCTTTATTTACGCTATGTTCATCTATTTCTAAAGACGTGAAAACAGCGTTAACAAACTTATATGGGTTCGCAGTTGATGCAATAACAGTCAGCGTTTTGTCGCCCGTTTTCAAAACGTAATCTTCATACACTTTAAAAGCAACCGCCGTATGGGTGTCTAAAAGTTCGCGGTGTTCGTCAAAAACCGACTTCACGGTTTTCATAGTCATTGTCTCGTCACAAAAACCGCCATAAAATAAATCGTTAATTTTATTTTTCAGAGCATCGGGCACGCGGTATTCGCCTTTATTTTTAAGCTCACCAAACCACTGTGCAATTTTCTTGTCATCTCTGTCGCTTAACAGATACAAAAGCCGTTCTAAGTTACTTGAAATTAAAATATCCATAGACGGCGAAACGGTGGAAACAAACTCACGGTTTCGATTATACACGCCGCTGTTGATAAAATCAGTCAAGACATTATTAGAATTTGAAGCGCAAATCAATTTGCCGACCGGCAGTCCCATCTCTTTTGCAAAATACGCCGCCAAGATGTTCCCAAAATTTCCGGTGGGAACGGCAATATTTATTTTGGAATGTCCTTTCTGTGAGAGCTGAACATACGCATAAATGTAATACACAATTTGGGGCAACAACCTTCCCCAGTTAATCGAGTTCGCGCTGGATAAAACTATATTTTTTTGCGCAAGCGCGCTTTTTATCTTAGCATCGGTAAAAATATCTTTAACGGCATTTTGGCAATCGTCAAAGTTACCGTTAACGGCGCAAACCCCCACGTTAGAGCCTTCTTGTGTAACCATTTGGCGTTTTTGCATTTCGCTCACCCCGTTTTCGGGATAGAACACCATTATCCGCGTGCCGGGGACATCTTTAAATCCTTCAAGCGCGGCTTTCCCGGTGTCACCTGAAGTCGCAACAAGAATAAGCGTTTCTTTGCCGCCACCGGCAGAAGCCGCTGCCCCCAAGGCAGAAGCTGCCCCCAAGGCAGAAGCTGCCCCCAGGACCTTTTCGGCTGAAATAGTCATCAAATACGGCAAAACCTGCAAAGCCATATCTTTAAAAGCACAAGTCGGCCCATGCCAAAGCTCTAATGAAACCGGCCCGTTATCTATCTGTGACAGCCGTATAATTCCATCGTCAAAATTGTCGCCATACGCATTATTCACCGCATGGGCTATTTCTTCATCGGTAAAATCGGTAAGATATAACTTAAAAATCTCAAACGCCAAATCAGAATATTTCATGCCGACATAAGCCTTAAGATTGTCTTTTGTAATCTTAGGAATACTCTCGGGAACAAACAAACCGCCATCGTCCGAAAGACCCTTCGCAATAGCAAGCGCACTACTCACCGACACACTACCATCACGAGTACTCGTATATTTCATCTTTCAACACACCAACCCTTCGTCAATTGCCAAACACCCCAAACCCTTTTGTCGTTCCATCGAACGCATCGGGATAATAGGTGATTTTGCTGTTTGTTCCGCTGACTTCGACCTCAGCAACGTCAAACCTCAAAGGCATTTCGACACTACATTCATTCATTAAATAAATTTCTGCTGTTTTTACTATTTTGTTTTGCTTTTTATAGTCAATTGCTTGAATACCTCTTATCATGCTTCCCTTTTTGCGGGTTTTTACCTCGACAAACATCAAAGTTTCATTGTGTTTGGCTATTATATCAATTTCACCGCACTTTTGACGGTAATTGCGTTTAAGCACTGTAGCCCCGTTTTGTTCTAAATACTCACACACTAAATTTTCACCGGCTTCACCGCGTTCTTTCTTGTTGTTCATAAAAAGCTCTTTCTATGCACAGGCGTAGGGCCGTGTTCTCTCAACATTTGATAATGCAGTGCCGTGCCGTAGCCTTTGTGCTTTTCAAACCCATACTGTGGATATTCAAGTGCGAGTTTTTCCATATACAAATCACGCTCAACCTTAGCGATAATCGAAGCCGCCGCAATGCACGCACTCACGCCATCGCCCTTGACAATAGCTTCAACCGTCGAGCCGACGGTGGCAGATTTATCCCCCTGTGTAGGTGATGAATTTTCACTAAGCGTCCCCTCAGAAATTTCAGGTGCGCGGTTTCCGTCAATCAGAAAGTGGCACTTTTTGTTAAGAGCAAAGCGTTCGCAAACCCTTTTCATTGCCAACATGGTTGCCCCTAATATATTAAGCTGTTCTATTTCTTCAATCGTTGCGGTTGCGACATGAACCTCAACAGCAATGTTTTTGATTTGCTCATAAAGAAGGGCTCTTTTTTTAGGGGTAAGCTTTTTGCTGTCGTTAAGACCTACCAATTCCGTTCCACAGCAATTCCCGGGCAATATTACACCGGTGGCAAAGACATCACCTGCAAGCGGGCCTCTCCCTGCCTCGTCAATCCCACAAATTAAAGCGAATTCTTCTCTCTTCTTGCTGTCAAATAAAAATAATTCACTCAAAACGTACTCCTTAACTCACTTGGAGTTTCTAAGCTTATTCTCCCTATTTTGCCGCCCCTAAACTCGTCAATCAACGCCACCGCCGCCCTCTCAATATCAGGCTTTCCACCTGACATCAACATGCCCCTTACTTTAGAGATAGCAGATAAAATATTCTCTTTCTCTTTAAGCTTAAAGCGTTCTGTAAACGGCTGAGGATATTTTAGCAGGAGTTCTTCTGCTAATTTAGTGGCAAGAGTCACGGTGTCCATTACTTCATCTTTGATTGCCCCCGTGAAAGCAAGTTTTAAGGCAACATTTTCATCTTCAAACTTGTGCCAAAGAATACCCGGCATGTCTAACAGCTCTATTTCTTTATCAATGTCCACCCATTGTTTTCCGCGTGTTACTCCCGGGCGGTCGCCGACTGCGGTCTTTTTGGCGTTCGCCATGCGGTTTATAAACGACGACTTCCCGACATTCGGGATTCCCGTCACCATGATTCTAAGCTTCATTCCCGACATGCCTTTTTCGCGCCGTCTTTGCAACTGCGCGGACAATTCGCGTTTCAAAAGCGGTAAGAAATTTTTCAAACCCTTTCCGCTTCGACAGTCACAAGCAAGCACAGACATTCCGACACTCTCGTAATATTTTTTCCACTCAGCGGTAACTTGAGCATCGGCATAATCTGCTTTGTTCATAAGGATTACCCGCGGCTTACTTCCCGTCAACTCGTCAAGAATAGGGTTTCTTGAGGATTGTGGACAGCGCGCATCGGTAATTTCTACAACCGCATCACACAGCTTTATATCAGACTCAATCATGCGGCGAGTCTTTGTCATATGCCCAGGGTACCATTGTATACTACTCATTTTTAATACAAATCTCCAAGATACGAAAACGGCAAGATGCGGTAAATCGCCTTTCCGACAATATAGTTCTTATTTACCGTTCCGACTGTGGGCGAACGGCTGTCAAGAGAGTTCATGCGGTTGTCACCCAACACATAAACCGAATCCTCAGGAACCACAACCACTTCAAGCTCACCCGAAAAAGTATAGTCGTTTATCATATGCCCGTCTTCATAAATCACCCCGCCCCTCTCGACAGTCTCAAGGGGTTGGTTATTTCGATAGACAATACCGCCGATAGAATCTACATAAATCCTGTCACCGGGTAAGCCCACAACCCGTTTTACAATGGGCTTTCCCGTTTCAAACATCTCGTTGTGCAGGCTCACCGCTTGAAGCACAATTATGTCATTATAATCAGGCTCATAAAAGAGATTACTTATAATGAGATAATCGTTGTCATGAAGCGTAGGCTCCATTGACCTTCCGTCAACCCTTGACACCCTTGCGGTAAATGTCATTATAAGCACAATAAAAACGAAGGGAAGAAAAAGAGTTTCAACCCATTCATAAATATCATAGAGGAGTGATTTCTTTCTTGTATTTCCCATTACAACTAACTCTTAAATCTAATTATATTTAGATTTAACCTTAGCGGCCTTCCCTACTCTGTTTCTCAGATAATAAAGTTTTGCCCTTCTGACTTTACCTTCGCGCACTATCTCAACCTTCTCAACCGACGGCGAATGTAAGGGGAACACCCTCTCAACGCCGACACCGTGCGAAACGCGGCGAACAGTGAAGTTTTCGTTTACACCACCATGTTTTTTAGCAATGACCGTACCCTCAAAAAGTTGGATTCTCGCTTTCGCCCCCTCTTGAATTTTCACGTGAACCTTAACGGTATCACCGATTTCAAATTTAGGCGGCTGAGCTTTAATACTGCTTTGTTCAATAATTTTTAACGCTTCCATTTAAAATATACCCTTTCTGCACTAAAGTGCGATTAATATAAAAACACATTAATACATGATAACATACTTTTCTTAAAAAATCAAGTGTTTTTCCAATATTTTTTTGTCGCTTATTATTTTTGTTTTATTTTTGTTTTATTTTTGGAATGTCTTGTGGCTTTTACACCTGCCCGGCAGATAGTTCTATCGCCCTTTCGGTGCAAGCAGTGCAAGCGCGTGTCACGGCTGTTTCGAGACCATTCTCACGCAATTTTTCAAGCCCAGCGATGGTAGTCCCCCCTTTGCTTGAAACTTGTTCGATAAGCTGTTCGACTGTCAGCCCCGAACTTATAAGCATGTTCGCCGCCCCGATAAGACTTTGGGCGAAAAGTTTTTTTGCGGCCTGTTGCTCAATTTCATTTGCTTGAGCGTACTCTAAAAACCCTTGCGCAAACAGATAAATAAAAGCAGGAGAGCTTCCGTTTATACAGATTATATGATTCATCTGACTAAGCGGAATTGTCGCGGTAATTCCCGAGGTTTCAAAAATCGCACGCACGGCGTTAAATTCTTCAACCGAAGTCATCTCATCAAAAGCTAAAGCGGTCGCCCCACACCTTAGCATGAGCGGAGTGTTCGGCATAGCCAAAACTATTTTCGCTTTTTGATTGTTCAGTCTTTCGCGTATAAAGTCAACAGTTATTCCGGCGCAGACCGAGACAAGCACAGAGTCGCTCGATATAGAATCAGCTGTTTCGTCTAACAATTCGCCTAACTGTTGGGGTTTTACCATTAGAAAGACATACTCACACGAACAGACGACTTCCTTAGCACTTTGTGTAAATATTACATTGCTTGACATTCCCTCAATAACAGCCTTTTTAGAAACATCAATATCATAGACGTAAATTTTATAATCCGCGCTGTCTGCCGCCACAAGGGATTTGATTAAAGCTAACCCCATATTTCCGGCACCGATGAAACCTATTTTTTTCATGAACCCGCCTCTTTCAATATAATCTTATTATAGCCCACTTTCAGCGGAATCAATACCGCGAACAACAGTATAACAGCGAACGGAAATTCTATTAAATTTTTAATTAATCGTGCATAAAAAAGCGGCATAAAATCCCCTCTTTCCTCGATTGTAGTCAAAAAATATAATGCAGTCGTGGTGAATAACATTCTCCCGACAAACACAACAACAGCATGTGCCGCAACAATCATCCAATCCTTCGAGGATTTGTATAAAAACAACCCGTAAACTAACCCGAAAGACATTTCAATTAACGTAAAAATAGGATTTAGATTGCCGGCAAAGGGGCCGGTAATTCCTGCTATAAGGTCACAAGCGGCCCCGGCGAACATTGAAACAAAGGGCCCGAAAAGCATACCTATTGCGGCAAGAGGTATAAAAGCAATATTTATTTTAAAAAAAGGTGTATTAATTCCCAAATAATTTTTTAAAACCACATAGCAAGCTATAAGCATACCGGTTATAACTATACACTTTACACTCTTCAATTCTTTCATAGACGCGTGAAACATACTTTCTCCTTCATTAGAAACTAATATTACTTGCCACTCTGTATAGTTCTTGACTGAATGTTTTTTTCATTCTTAGGGCCTCTTGAATGTCAACGTCAATCATTTCTCCCTTTTTCATTCCGACGACACGGTTGCCTATGCCTTGTGCTAAAAGTTCAACGGCGTAATGCCCCATATGGCTGCCGATTACTCTGTCTTGCACGGTGGGCGAGCCGCCGCGTTGAACATGCCCTAAAATAGTGGCTCTTGCTTCTATTTTAGTTGCGTGTTCAATTTTCTTGGCTATGTCTTCGCAGTTACCCATTCCCTCGGCAACAACAATGATAAAATGATGTTTTCCTGTTGTTTGGGTGTTTAGAATTCGCGCTATGATGTCATCTATAGAAAAGTTAACTTCTTTCACGACTATATATGTGGCACCGCAAGCTATTCCCGTGTTCAACGCGATATATCCCGCGTTTCTCCCCATTACTTCAACCACAGAACAACGGTCGTGGGATTGTGTGGTATCGCGGAGTTTGTCCACAAGTTCCATAGCCGTGTTCATGGCGGTGTCATAACCTATAGTATATTCTGTCATGGCAATGTCATTATCTATAGTGCCGGGAATCCCGACACATGGTATACCGCGCGCCGATAAGTCAGCCGCACCGCGGAAAGAGCCATCGCCGCCTATTACAACCAAACCTTCTATTCCCCAGCTTTGACAGGCTTCTTTTCCTCTTTGAAGCCCTTCTTCATAGCGAAACTCGTTACAGCGCGCGGTGTAAAGCACAGTTCCCCCACGCTGAATAATATCAGACACACTTCTGATATTAAGCTCTGACATATCCTCATGAATCAGCCCGTTAAATCCCCGTCTGACACCGATAACGGATATACCATGTTTAATCGCCGTCCTGGTAACAGCACGAATCACCGCATTCATTCCGGGCGCATCACCGCCACTGGTTAACACACCTATTCTTTTAATCGTCGGAATCATAACAAAGCCCTCCTGATAGAATATAGAGAAATAGAAAATAAGCACACAATACTATTTTACACCTTTTATCTCCAAACGTCAATATATTAATTTAAATTATCTTAATATTTTCATTTCCACATAATTTTATTAGCTCTTTTATAAAAGTATTTGTGATATTTATACCATTACCCGGTAAAAAATCCATTACTTTTTTTGTGTCGCGAAAACAAATCTTAATTTTATCACTCGCTTTGGCGACATAAAACGCTTTTGAAAGCTCTCTTATTTTTGCCAAGAGTTGCACATCGTTTGAGTCAATGTTCACATATACTATTTTTTGAGTCGGCTCATCATCAAAAAGACTCAACTGCCCTTTAATATTATGCCTTGCCGAACCAAAGCGCGCCGCAATGTCTTCATACATCGAAAGCATAGTATGCCTGTTCGGTGAAAATGAATCAAATGCCCCTGCTTTGATTAGCGCGTCAACGGCGCGGCGGTTAAAATCACGCGGAACATCTTTTTCCATTCTTTCTACAAAATCATAGAGCGACAAGAACCGCCCTGCTTTTCGTTCGTGCGTTATTCTTTTCACAAACGCGTGAGCAACGCCCTTGATTGCTGCTAATCCAACGCGAATACCGCCTAAGCGCGGCTCTGAGGTAAATTCCGCTTGAGCGTTTATATCCGGCGGTAGCAATCTTAAGCCCTGTCTTTCGATATCCACTTTATATTTCACAAGAGAGTCTGTATAATCGCTGAAAACGCTCATCAATCGCGCCATATATTCGCCATAGTGATAACACCTGAGATAGGCGGTCTGAAAAGCAATATAGGCATAGGCAACCGCGTGCGACTTGTTAAAGGCATACGAAGCAAAGCCGCTTAACTCTTGAAAGATTTCGTCGGCAAGTTTTTCGTCAGCGTTATTCATCATCGCGCCTTTGATAAAAGATTCTCTTTCTTTCGCCATTATTTCAGGCTTTTTCTTTGACATTGCACGTCTTACCAAATCCGCACGCCCGTATGAAAAGCCTGCCATTTTGCGGCAAATTTCCATAACCTGTTCTTGATAGACGATGCACCCGAAAGTCACCTGTAGAATTTCTTTTAAAAGTGGGTGTTTATATATTATTTTTTGTGGAATGTCTCGATTCTCTAAATATTTGGGGATTGACTGCATAGGCCCCGGGCGGTTAAGTGAAATGCTTGCGGCTAAGTCCTCGATATTTCGCGGCTTCATTCGTGCAAGAAAACCCGTCACCCTCTCACACTGGAATATACCGCAGGTACCGCCGTTACTCAGCATTTTATAAACATTCTCGTCATTCTCGTCAATTCTCGCAATATCAACACCCACAGCCTTTGCTGTATGGTCGATGACTGTAAGATAACGTAGCCCCAAAAAGTCCATCTTCAACAATCCGAGTTGCTCAACATCATCCATAGCATATTGAGTCACCGGCGAGCCATCGGTGTCAGCCGGCGAGCCGCCGGTGGCAACCGACGAACCAACCGCCTGCAAGGGAAGATGGTCTGTGAGCGGCTCGCGTGTTATAACTACCCCTGCCGCGTGGGTTGAGGCGTGGCGAGGCATTCCCTCAATTTTAAGAGCAGTATCAATGATTTTTTTAACCTGCGGCTGTGTATCATAAAGCCGTTTAAGCTCTGCCCTCTCTTTAAGAGCGGTTTCAAGTGACGAAAAATGAGGAATAAGTTTTGCCAATCTGTCTGTGTTTTCAGGGCTCTCTTTAAGCGTTCTTGCCGCATCGCGAATCGCGCTCTTAGCCCCAAACGTCCCGAAAGTTATAATTTGCGCCACGTGGGCATGCCCGTATTTTCGCATTACGTAATCTATAACTTCACCTCTCCTAAGATAACAAAAATCAACGTCAAAATCGGGCATACTTATTCTCTCGGGGTTTAAAAACCTTTCAAACAACAAATTAAAACGCATAGGCTCAACGGCGGTGATTTCCAAAGCATAAGCGCAGACACTTCCCACTCCCGAACCCCTGCCAGGCCCTACCGCTATGCCGCTTTCACGCGCAAACTTGATAAAGTCGGCGACAATCAAAAAATAATCGGTGAACCCCATTTTCTTAATGAGCGACATTTCATAGTCAGCGCGTTCAGCGACTGCATGACCATAATTTTCGCCGTATCTCTTTTTCAGCCCCTCTTTTACACTCTGAACAAAAAGAACCTCTGATGAGCTATATGGCGTTTGCGAATTGGGGATAAAAAGCGGCAGTTTATATTTTCCGAATTCAATCTCCACATTACAACGCTCTGCGATTAACACTGTGTTTTTAAGCTCTTGTTCGCTGAAAATTTCAGCCATTTCAGCCACTGTCTTTAAATAATATTCGTTGCCGTTTAGAGGTTGCGCCCCCGAAATAGTTGCCAACACTTCTTGCAAGGCGGCATCTTCGCGTTTGATATAATGCACGTTATTGGCGGCAACAGTACTTACCCCAATATCGGCGGCGATTTTTCTGAGTTGCGGAAACAATTCGGGCTGTTCGCACACTTCTATAAAAAAATTCTCCGCCCCGAATATTTCTTTATATTCTAAGGAAATATTTAAAGCCGACTGTTCGTCAAAGCGTGATAAACTCGAACAAACCTCTCCTTTCGACCCTCCCGAAAGCGCGATAAGCCCTTGACTATAGCGTTTGAGATTTTCTTTATCATAACCAGTATTTTGGGTTGACACCAAACGCATAAGATTTTGATAGCCGTGGTTGTCTTTACACAACAAAACTAACCGATTGTTCAGCTCACAGCCGATAATCGGTTTTATTCCGCACTTAAGGCATTCCCGATAAAACTCAATAACGCCGTACATAACGCCACTGTCGGTTATAGCAAGAGAACCTGATGCGGCGCGAACAAGCTCTTTTATTTTGCAAACACCTTCCAACAAGCTATACTCGCTATGAACATGCAAATGAACGAACTCAGCCATTTTTTCTCAATTCTTCAGCTATTTTTTTAATTCTGTTAAGTCTGTGGTTAACCCCGCTTCTGCTTAATCGCGGCTCACACTTTTGCGCAATATCAAAAAGACTCAGAACAGGGTTTTCAAGTCTCAGTCGCGCTGTCATCGCTAAATCATCGCTTAAAAATCCCTCTCCTTTGAGTTTGTAAATCAATTCAATGTCCTCTATTTGGTTTACTGCCGCATTTACGGTTTTACTCATGTTTGCGGTTTCGCAGTTAACGGTTCTGTTTACGTTATTGCGCACTTCTTTATAAATTTTGATGTTCATTATTTCCATAGCGCAATGAACCGCGCCGATAAAAGTTAAAAAATCAGCAATAGAATCGCTTTCTTTTATATAAAGGAATGTCCCCGCGTTCTTTCTTTCAGATTTCTTTATTGAAATTCCGTGTTCTCTTATAATTTTTTCGAGGACAACATTTTTATTTTCCTCAGGCGGCGAGAGTTCAAGGTGGTATTCGACATTGGGGTCAGAGATTGTTCCTGCCGAAATAAAAACCCCACGCAAAAACAGCCCGTTAGTTTTATCATCGTCAATAAGCGATAAATAATCCGCCGTTGTTTTCGTATTATTTATGACTAAAAGCTTATCGTTTAATGTATACGAATTTTCGGGCAACAGTTTTTTAAGCAACGCAACCACCGCTTCATTATCAGCGCAAACATGATAACAGCCGTCAACCTCACGAAGCCCATAAATTATACCGTAAAGCAACAACTTCCTATGAAACCGCGACGACTCACGCACTTCACACAGCTCTTTTTTGACTTTTTTGGAGAATGACATTTTTAATGCTCCTTAAACAGTAATCGGAATTACAATTCCTCTGTTTGGCATTTCTTCAAATGGCGGCAATGTTGAAACAGGCAACACATCGCCGTCTTGCTCCATGCCATAAATGTGCAACCCCAACGCTTCTGCCGCCATATTCTCAGCGTGTGTAAAATTATCACCCATTGACACACATCCGGGCAAGTCAGGCCAATAAACTCCGAAACTGCCATTTGTTGAAGGTTCAAAAACCGCATAATATGTGACTTTTCTCATTATAAAAGCCTCCTTCAACCTCCATTGTTATTTTTTACGCATGTTCTAACCCATTTACTTTCACTTAGTTATATCCCTATGAACAATCACCGGTTTATACTCTAATGTTTCAAGGTACGCTGCTATTTTTTCGCAGAAGGTAACGCTACGATGGTGGCCGCCTGTGCAGCCTATTGCTATTACCAAGCGGCTTTTTCCCTCTTTTATATATTCGGGCAGTGTGAACGAAATGAGGGCGCACAGCTTTTCGAGTAGCTCGCGTGATATTTCAGACTGCATTACATATTCTGATACGGGATTGTCCATTCCTGTTTTATTTTTAAGCTCATCAATATAAAAGGGGTTGGGCAGGCAACGCACATCAAATATTATATCGGCATCACGTGGGCTGCCGTGTTTAAAGCCAAACGAAATCAAGCGGACACTGATTGAATCGTTTAAATTATCTAAAAACAAGTCTAAAATGCTTTCTTTGAGCTTAGTCACGGGCATTTGACTCGTGTCAATATAAAAATCCGCTTTTGTTCTAAACGGCAATAAAATTTCGTCCTCTGTTTTCACAGCGACTTCCATATCACCGCCCACCTCATCGTCAAGAGGGTGTTTGCGGCGCGTTTCCTTATACCTTTTTATGGCAACGCTCAACTCGCAATCCATATACAAGACTTTGACATTAATTCCGCTGTCACGCAAAGCCCCGATATAATCATCTAACTGCAAAAATTTCGCGCCAAGTCTTATATCAATTACCATAGCGACTTTATCATGTCTACTAACAGTATCACCAAACAATTGGGCGAGCTTCGGGAGCAACTCCAACGGCAGGTTGTCCATACAAAAATACCCGATATCCTCCAACGCATTAAGCGCGGTTGACTTCCCCGAACCGGACAACCCGGTAACAATCACAAATTCCATTTTCAGATATGTCCTTTCTGCACTATAATTGACAATTGTCAACTATTTTCACTTCGCATTCAAGCCCTACCCCCGTTTTACTAAAAACTTCATCTTTTACTATTTTTATTAGCCCTACAACGTCATTAAAACTTGCATTACCTTTGTTTATTATAAAGCCGGAGTGTTTGCGGCTTACCTGCGCGCCTCCCACTTCCCTGCCCTTCAACCCACATTGCTCAATCAAGAGCGAGGCGTAACTGCCGGGCGGACGTTTGAAAGTGCTTCCCGCACTTGGATATTCAAGCGGCTGTTTGTCCTGCCGCTTTTTCATAATTTCGTCCATCTTAGCTTTAATTTCGGCTTGCTCGCCTTTCTCTAAGCGAATACAAAGGCTTAAAATAATATTATTTCCGCTATTGAAACAACTATGCCGATAAGATAAATCCATTTCGGCGGCTGACAGCTCTTTTATTTTTCCGTCGTTCACGTCTAAAAATCTTGCCGACAAAATCACATCTTTCATCTCGCCGCCATACGCACCCGCATTCATAAACAAAGCCCCACCCGCCGTACCGGGAATACCATAAGCAAATTCTAATCCTTTAAGCGAATGTTCGCACGCCACTTGACAAAGCTTAGAAAGCAAAACGCCGGCAGAGCAAGACAAAAGAACGCCCTCAACGCACACCTGCGAAAAAGCCGATGATAAAACCAAAACCACGCCACGAAGCCCTTCATCACAAATTAAAAGGTTTGAGCCTTTTCCCACCACATAAAGGGGAATGTTTTTCAAAGCACAGGCACGGGCAACCTCAACAATCAATTCCTCGCAGTTGGCTTTTATTAAAACGTCGGCGTTGCCGCCTATCTTGAATGAGGTAAATGAAGACATTCCACAATCAAACAATATTTCGGCATCATACTCAGCCGCAATAGCTTTAAAGTCTTTAAGCATTTTTAGATATGCCTCCTCCCACAAGCGCGCTTTCAAGCCTTTATATACCCTTATCACAAATACGCTTTTAAACTTTTAGATATGCCCCTTCCGAATTTTGCTCGCGCCGATTATTCCGGCATCGTTGCCTAATTTTGCGGCGGCTATTTTTGTGAACGCCCCATTTTCACGGTCGATGTAAAACGCCTCGCGCATGACATATTCGGTGAGGGGTTTTATTATAAAATCACCCTCTTTGCAAATTCCGCCGCCGATTAAAATCAGCTCGGGTTGAAGCAAGTTCACTATATTTGTGACAGCGCACCCCAAATAATCTAAATAGCGTTTGACAACGCGCGTGGCTGTCTCGTCCCCGATTTTCATGGCTTCAAAAGCGGTTTTTCCGCTGATTTCTTGAATGCTGAAATCTTTTATTCTTGATTGTGGATTGTCTTTGAGCGCGTCAGCCGTCATTCTTTTAAGCGCGGTCGCTGAGCAGTAAACCTCGATACACCCTTTTCTGCCGCAATTACAGGGAACACCGTCTTTTTCTAACACCATATGCCCCAACTCACCGCCGCAAAAACCGAAGCCGTTGTGAATTTTGCCGTTTATTATTATGCCGCCACCGACTCCCGTGCCTAAGGTAATCACCGTCAGGTCTTTAAAGCCAACACCTGCCCCTGCCAAATACTCGCCGTATGCGGCGGCGTTTGCATCGTTTTCGACTGTGACTTTTCTTCCCAACTTTTGTGATAATAACTCACCTAATGGGGTATTTTTAAAATTAAGATTGGCGGCATTAAGCACTACCCCGGTTTTGCTGTTTACATTACCGGGTGAGCCTATGCCTATTGTGTCAATATTGTCAAACTTAACATCGTTTAAGTCGCAAAGATTTACGACACAATTCGCTATGTTGTCAACAATTTGCTCCACCGGTTTCGGCATGTCGGTTTTTATTGATGTTTTAGCTATAATTTTAAATTCACTGTCAACAATCCCGACTTTTATATTAGTGCCGCCTAAATCAATCCCAACATCTAACATATTAATAATTCCAGTCTGTAACTGTAGTAGAGGGTTCGCTGTTCATTCCCAAACTGTCAAGCAACTCTTGAGCGGCGTTATAGCCCATTTTCTTATGCCGATTGTTCATTGCCGCAACCTCCATTATTATGGCAAGATTGCGCCCCGGTTTCACGGGAATGGTAAGATAAGGGATTTTAACCCCCAAAATTGACATATAGTGGTCGTCCACCCCCATGCGGTCATAGGTTTTTTCGGGGTTCCAGATTTCCATCTCAACCACCATATCAATTTTTTCTTTAACCTTTACCGAACCCATACCGTAAAGCTGTCTTACATTGATGATGCCTATCCCGCGAAGCTCTAAAAAGTGCCTTATATTATCGGGTGAACTGCCCACTAACGTGATGTTTGATGTGCGCAAAATTTCTACCGCATCGTCGGCGACTAAGCGGTGGCCGCGTTTAACTAACTCGATTGCCGCCTCGCTCTTCCCTACCCCGCTTTCACCGAGTATGAGCATACCCTCGCCGTAAACCTCAATAAGTACGCCGTGACGTGTAATGCGTGGTGCTAACTTTATATTCAAAAAGGCAATCAGTTTCGCCATAAACGCCGATGTGGTGGCTTTTCCCCTCAACAGCGGAACGTCATATTTCTCCACCATCTCGAAAATCTCTGAATATGGGTCTATTCCGCTTGTCACGATGAAAGCGGGCGGTTTTGTGGACAAGAGCCTGTCCAATAATTCTATTCGTTTATCGTTTTCATATCTGTCTAAAAATGCGAACTCCGCTTTTCCGACAACCTGAATCCTTGTATCATCATAGTACTCATAAAATCCGGCAAACTGAAGCCCCGGGCGATTAACGTCATTGTTAGAAATTTTAATCGCGGCGGGTTCAAGAGGCGTGTAAAGCACCTCAAGCTCTAACTCATCAATCACTGATTTTAAATCTATGCTGTATTCATTAGGCATTATAGAACCTCCAACTTTTATAATCCATTCTATTATACAACATTTTAAAAATTTTTTCAACGTTTTAAGATAATAATTTTTAAAACTTTTTTTAAAGACTTGAAAATTTGCTCTTTTTATGCTAAAATAAAAAAAGCCAACATAAACACACCGGGCAACCCCAACGACAGCGCGGTGAATACCGTGAAGACGTTAACCATGAGAAAAACGCCGAAACCTTTAAGCAGATATGAAGCAATCAACAGCCCGACACACCCCAAAATCATGTTGACAAGCGCGGCTTTTACCGGTTTTTTATGTTTCATGCACACGTTTATGAAAAAAATTAAAAGTGCCGGTGCCACAAAAATCGGCAAATTAGCAAGAATATAACCCATCTTTTAACCCCCCTATTTATAGTTGACAATTGACAGTTTTGGAGTCGCCGTTGGCGACGTATTTTAAAAAACGTCCGCATCAGCGGACACAATAACTGTCAACTATCCACTGTCCACTGTCAACTGTTTCATAATTCGTATAGAGAATTTTCAAGCTTCATCTCTTTTGCCCTTTTTAATAGATAGTCGTGTCGTTTTTCTAAGGCCTTGCACTCGAAAATCAACGCCTCTAAGAGGTCGTCGTCATTGGTGTAATTGATTTTTTGTTCTTGATTCAGTCTCATTCTGCTCACCTCTTTAATTTCTCTGACTAATTTGTTCGCCAACGATAAATCGTCATAATTCCCCCCAGCTTTTCTGACTAAATCTTTAAAAACCATCATTTTAAATATAAACCTTTCTTCAAAAATGCGCCTTGAAATTTTTCTACACAGTTTGTCCTATCCAATATATATGAAAGGGGAAAAACAAAATATGCCCAAACACGAAAATAAAATCGACACTCTTTTAACCGCTGTTTTAATCTGCGCCATGCTAAAGCAAACAAGCGGTCTTTCAGAGACGAATATCATAGAAATCTTAACTGACGATGACATTGTCGGGCTTTTGACAATCTATGATGCTTTGAGCATTATAGAAAAAAAATCGTTGGCAACGCTCAACGATGGCATTTTTAAAATAAGCGAAGCGGGAGAGTCACTCTTCAACGAATTCAGCGCGAAAATACCGCCGAAAATTCTTGAAAACTGCATACTTAAAGCGAAAAACGCCAATCAACTTTCTTTATTAAAAAAGTCAGTCAATTGGGAAATTGAAAAACTCAAAAAAGGCTATAATTTTAATTTAAATTACATTAATGAAATGGGTGGGGGCGACATACTCAGCCTTAAAATCTACTCTCCTTCTTATGAGAGCGCGGTTAAAATGCAAGAAAATTTTCTTAAAAACCCCGTTGATGTTTTCGAGCGTATTATGTTTATTTTTATGAGGGATTATGATTGAGAGAAAAAACGGCGATTCGCCAAAATCTGTCACCGGCGATTCGCCGGATTTTATTTGTGTTACCGGTGATGCTTATGTTGACCACCCGTCGTTTGGCATTGCTATAATTAAGCGACTGTTGGAGTCTTTGGGTTTTAGCGTTGGCGTGATTTCTCAGCCTGTGAGTGACTCTGATTTTATGTCACAAGGCAAACCGACCCACGGCTTTATGGTGACGGGCGGCAACATTGACAGCATGGTGGCGAATTATACTGTCAACGGAAAAAAACGGCTCAAAGACGCATATAGTTTGCACGGAAAGGGTGGAAAACGCCCCGACCGCGCACTCATTGTATATTGCCAAAAGTTAAAAAGTCTTTTCCCGGACAGCGACATAGTCATCGGCGGCTTAGAGGCCTCTTTGCGCCGTTTTGCCCATTACGACTTTTGGAGCGACAGCGTTATGCCCTCAATTCTCACAGACACGCGCGCCGATTTATTGGTTTATGGAATGGGTGAGCTTGTTATAAAAGAAATATGCCAAAATATACGCGCCGGTAAAAGAATTTCAGAGCTTAAAACCCTACGAGGAACCTGCGTAATATCAGAACCACGTGACACACCGCACAACGCCGTTCAATGTGACAGCTTTGAAATCTGCCGCGACAATAAGAAAGCGTATGCCAAGTCTTGTCGCAAGCAGTATGATGAGCAAGACTATGTTTACGGGCGTACTGTGCTTCAGCGACACGGTAATAAAATGCTAATCCAAAATCCGCCGAGTCGCCCACTTAACCCTCAAGAATTTGACGAAATATATGAGCTTGACTTCACAAGAGAAGCCAAAGACATTCCTGCCATACAGGAAGTTGAATTTTCAATCACCCACAATCGCGGCTGTTTCGGATTTTGCAACTTTTGCTCAATAGCACTACATCAAGGCAGGAGGATTCAAGCCCGAAGCAAGGACTCTATCATAAGAGAAGCGACATTCCTCACACAAAAAAAGGGCTTCAAAGGTTATTTGCACGATATTGGCGGACCCACCGCAAATTTCAGAAAGCCGTCTTGCGAAATGCAACTCACCCGTGGGCTTTGTAAGGGCAAAAAATGTCATTCTTGCGAAAAGCTTGAGGTTGAACATTCGGAATATCTTGAAATACTCAGAGAGCTTCGGCGATTGCCGCGTGTCAAGAAGGTGTTTATCCGCTCAGGGATTAGGTATGACTATCTTTTAAAGGACAAGAGTCGCGATTTTCTGAACGAACTCGCTGAGCACCACGTCAGCGGACAATTGAAAATCGCGCCCGAACACTCGGTTTCCGGCGTGCTTGATTGTATGGGAAAACCTCATATAGACTCTTTTTTGGAATTTAAACGGCTGTTTTATGCAAAATGCGCTGAATTGAAAAAAGAGCAATATTTAGTCCCCTATCTTATGTCGTCACACCCGGGTTCAACCCTTAAAGATGCAGTCGAACTCGCTGTTTTTCTGAAAGAGAACGACATTCGCCCCGAACAGGTTCAAGATTTTTATCCCACCCCCGGGACAATATCCACCGCAATGTATTACACCGGGCTTTGCCCGTATACCCTTAAAGAAATATATGTTGCGCGAGAACCGCATGAAAGAAAAATGCAGAGGGCATTACTTCAATATTATAAGAGCGAAAACGCCGACTTGGTAAGAAAAGCGTTAATAAAAACAGGGCTTGTGAAATATTCTCACCGCCTACTCGGAAAGGATTTAAACAATGGCGCGAAAAAAGAAAAAAAACGCAAAAGCAGGTAAACTGCTCTCATTTTTGCTCATAACAGCGGCGTTAATTTCAATTGCAATAACAATCAACGAACGGTATCTTCACCTTGATTATATCCCGAGTTGGAACACGATTTTCACCAAAATAGGGCTAATCGCCGACACGAAAATCGTAATCGGCGATAATGTTTCTGTGCATTTTATTGATGTGGGACAGGGTGACAGCAGGCTCATAAAATCTTCAAACTACTCAATACTAATCGACACGGGGGAGGACAGATATGCCGCAACGCTCATCAACTATCTTAAGTCACAAGAAGTAAAGCAACTTGATTATGTAATTCTCACCCACCCACATTCAGACCATATCGGGGGGTTCTTAAAAATAGCCGATGAATTTAAAATTCAAAATCTTTTAATGTCGCGAATACCTGATGAGAAAGTCCCCACAACGGCATCGTTCACGCGAGTTCTCGATGGTATCGAAAAACATTCGATTAACGCCGGTTATGTTTACCCGGGGCAAAAAATCGAGTTAGAGAATTCGGTTATAGACATAATCGGCCCACTTGACAATAACTATTCTAACCTTAACAATTATTCTGTGGTTCTTAAATTTTCGCA
Organism: Oscillospiraceae bacterium; assembly: GCA_009777445.1. GTDB lineage: Bacteria > Bacillota > Clostridia > Oscillospirales > Ruminococcaceae > Ruminiclostridium_E. Next base: position 29,104 of record WRLV01000013.1, read on the forward strand.
CGGCGACAACAGCTTTTTGTTCACAGGCGACATGGAAAAAGAATCAGAAGATGACATTTATGAAACCAACGCTAATTTAAACGCGAAGGTGCTTGACGTTGCCCACCACGGCTCTCGAAGTTCAAGTCAAAAGAGCATACTTAACGCTGTCGGCGGAAAGTTCGCGGTAATCTCTTCAGGCTCTTACAACACATACAACCACCCCACCGAACAAACACTGCAACGCCTTTTAGATACAGGCTATAAAATATACCGCACCGACACCCACGGTAACATAGTGTTCATAAGCGATGGGGTTGATTTGGAAATAATTATAAAAGATTTTGGGGAATTGGCTGCATGATTATTATAGAGCGTTTTGAAAATAATATCGCCCTCTTAGAAAAAGACGGGGTGATTGTTAAAGTTAAGCGAAATTTAATCCCGAAAACCGCAAAAGAAGGCGATTTGCTAATCATCACCAACGGCATTTACACCGTTGATAAACAAGCAACACAAAAAAGACGTGAAGAAGTTTTAGAGAGGACGAGAAAGCTGTTTAAGGATTTTTGAGTTGGAAAACCATAAACTACTCCCTACCTCACATCAGGGCGATAGCCCCTGGAGTTAAGGCTTATGTGTTGCGGCATTCCGCTTACCATGAATGGGGTTAGCTCTGATTGAATTAACGGGCTTGCGTAATGTGTGAAGTCTTTTGTGACGAAGTCGCGAGTTTCGGTTATCCACTCAAGCGGCACTTTTTTCTCAACATTGGCAATCACATTAACGTCAGCAAGACCTGTGGTGCAGATATACGGGTCATCGGATTCACGGATAAGGGTGACGACTTTTGCTGTTTCGCCTTCCATTGCCGCCTTCACTGCCGCGCCGCCCACCTGATAAGCCTCGGTAATATCCACGCGTGAAACCATATGAGCCGCGCAGCGTTGAATAGTGCTAAGCTCAATTGAACGCGCTTTACATTTAGTTTTTCGCATGAGATTTTCGGCTAAATAGCGCGCCGTCCCCGTCAGCATTTTATGCCCGAAAGCATCGGTAACCCTTATATCGGATGCAAGTTCAGACACATACCTGCCATCATCAATTTTAAGGCCTTCCGACACAACCGCCACTAACGGTTTACGCTCTAATATTTTAATTGATTTTTCTATAAATTCGTCAATGTTAATGGGATATTCAGGCAAAAAGATAAAGTCAGGCCCCTCACAGTCAGAAGCGATTGACAAGGCAGATGCGCCGGTGAGCCAGCCCGCATTTCTCCCCATAACCTCAACAATAGTCGCGTTTTTCAAATCATAAGCGCGCCCGTCAAGTATAATTTCTTTGGTGATTGACGCTATAAACTTAGCGGCACTTCCGTAACCGGGAGTATGGTCGGTGACGGCAAGGTCATTATCAATAGTCTTGGGAATCCCGATAAACTTGATTGGGCTTCCGATTTGCTTTGCGTATGTGCTTAATTTCATGGTGGTGTCCGCTGAGTCGTTACCGCCTATGTAGAAGAAATATCCTATGTCAATCTCGTCAAGAATTTTGAAGATTTTCTCGAAAGTTGCCTGCTCTTCAATGTTCGGGAGCTTATAGCGACAAGAGCCCAAAAAACTCGCGGGCGTGCGTTTTAACAGCTCAATGTCAATGTCTTCAACGATATAGTCCGCCATGTTTATGTATTTGCGGTCTAATAGCCCCTGAACCCCGTTTATCATACCGTAAACCTTGTTTACACCGCGGTCTATAGCTGAGCGAAAAACGCCCGCTAAACTGGAATTAATAACCGAGGTGGGCCCCCCCGATTGTCCGACAATTGCATTGTTTCTCATTGTTTATACTCCTTTTTTTCTTGTTATTATTTAAGCATACCATTATGCAAACTAAACGTTTTTATTAGCGGGTTCTTTCAGCCGCGAAGAGCCATTCTTTAGCTGTCTCATATTCGGTGAAAAAGCCTACAAGCTCTACTTCAGTCACCGGCTTTGTGATTAAATATCCTTGAAGCCAGTTTATGTCATAGTCTTCTAACAATTTAAGTTGTTCGCCGTTTTCTACTCTTTTGACACAAAGCCCGTCTGACACCGTGTTTGCCAACTTGACAACCGAGTCGCGCAAAATTCTGTCATAGTCTTCAAAAACATTGGTGAACAGCGCGAAATCTGCCTTTAGCATATCAACATATGAATATTTCAAAAGGCTTGTTGCGATAAAATCACGCCCGAAACTGTCAACTATAATCTTAACACCCAATTCTTTAAGCTTGGCGATAATCGGAACAATGTTGTTTTTAGTGTTAGCTAAAACTCGCTCGGTTATCTCTATGTTGAGATATTCACCTTTAAGCCCACTCTTTCTCAAAGCATCTTTCACCATTGAAACAATCGTCCCTGATAACAATTCGCGCGCGGTAATGTTCACGCTCACCGAAAATTCGGGTTCAAAATTTCTCTGCATTTGCTTGCAAAAACTGCACGCTTTTGCAAGCACCCACTTGTCAAGACGTATATCAAAGCCAATCGCCTCGGCAAGTCTCACGATGTTTTGCGGTTCTAAGGTGTCGCCGTCCGCACTGTTCCAGTTTATGAAGGCTTCAAAGGGGCCTAAGTCTCCGGTTTTGGGATTTATGACTGGCTGATATTTCAGATAAAAACCCCTCATTTTGTCGTTCATATCGTTTCTTAATTTTTCGGTATAAAAATAATCGGCGGCGGCGGGTTTTTCAAACTCTTTTGAATAAAAGACATAGCTGTTCGCCCCGTATTCAATAGCGCGATACATCGACAAAGACGATGCCCTGTAAATTTCTTCGTTGCTTTTCCCGTTTTGCGGATAGAGCGTAACGCCCAAGCCTGCGTCAAGGCAATGCTCATTCCCCTCACGATGCCATGGTCTTTTAAACCTTATCAGCAAAACCTCTGCAAATTCCCGCGCCTCAAAAGCATCTGCACCGGGCATAAGAATGGTTATTATGTTCCCCGAAAAGCGGTAGATTTCACATTTTTTATTTGGGATTGTCTTGATATAATCAATAACGCCCTTGATTAGCATGTCGGTGTAAGAGTGTCCGAACAACTCGTTGAAAATCCGAAGGTTGGTGATTTTGAGATAGACCACCGCCCCCGCTTTTTGTTCGTCAAACTCTTTTTTAAGGTCAATGTCTAACTTTGAGCGATTTGGAATGTCTAATACGGGGTCATGATAAGCAAGATAAGAGACTTTACTGTTTGTTTCTTCAACCAACAAGTCAGCGTGGTGTTTCAGAAGAAGTGATGACAAAATATGTGAAATATTGCGCACTATTTTAACTTCAAGCGATGTGGGCAATCTGCCTTCATGGGTTAAACCGTAGAGAGCCATTCCACACCTTTCACCCTCACCTTTTAAAGCAACGGCTACAAAATTTTTGATGCCGAAACGATTAAGCTCGTGAGAGCCGTTTGTCGGAAAATAAAAATCGGTGAAATCAAGCTGTTCGCGAATCAGCGGAATGTCGTCATATCGGATGATGAGTGGGTTCACGCCTTTACCCCGTTCGTGAGCCGCCCATACAAAGAGTTGATTAAACTCTTCTTTGGTGGGTTCTTCTGTATAAAGGCAGATTGTGTCAATTTTAAGGTATTCGCCGAAAGTTTTAAGCACAGCGTTAATAATTTCACCCGTGCTTTTGTTGGCGAAAATTTCATTATATATGCTGTTGATTAACATCTGTTGCTCTATGTTTTCGCTTAACATCTTACTTGTCTGCTCTGAATTGGTAAGCTCTTTGTATAACAGCATTAGCGATTTTAATATTCTCGTGAGTGCTTCCGCCATAACCTCTAACAAGGGGACGTATTTGGCTATAATTTCACCCTTGTGCGCCCCGATTAGCCATTCGGCAATTAACTCACGGTTTATGCGAACTTCTTCTTTCTTTATAAAAGGAAACGAGGTTATGTCAAACGCCTTTGGGTTTTCGGGATTTGATGTACAGATGAGTTTATTTTGCTCATCAAACATGGCAGAAACAACTCCATCGCACAACTTAAACGGCGTTTGAAGCTTTTCAAGATATTCGCGACTGACAAGGTCATAGAGCTTTATGTCATCGGTGTCGCCCGGTTTTATGACACTTCCGTCAAAAGAGGGGTCGTTGATTGCTTTGTCGATATATTTAGACACATCAATAATTACTCCCTCAACATAATGTCTGACAGCGGCCTTAAAAAGGCGCGCACAGATTAAGAACCGACGAATGTCACCGTCGAAGTCAATCCTAAAATGAGCATAGAGTTCGCTCTTGTTATCGGTTGTCAGCTCTTGAATTTTCCCGGCAAACACAGGTAAGTCCTCTGCCAAAACAAAATCGGCGAGTTTTATTTTTGTCGGCTTGCCGCTGCCCGAGGTGACATAAACAGGGAACTCTTTTGTCAACTCAATTTTTATTTTATTATAATTATTTTTCAGTATGTTAAATTTATATTCTTCCAAATTGTCACCACCTTCAAACAATTACTCCCTTGGTTAAATTATACTATATTTATTTTTGAATTACAATAAGTTTTGTATATTTTATTCAAATTTGTTGAATTTCAACAAATTTTATGCTCATAAATAGTAAGTTATGCTAATCCATCTTGAAATTCTATAATAGATATGTTAGAATTAAGATAAATATACAACGAAAGGGCATGTTTGAAAAAATGAAGCTATTGATTTTATTTTTATTGGGGAATGTCTTTGGCGTTCTTATTGCGTGTTTGCTTTGGTTTATCTGGCATGCCGGCGAAGGTGTGCCTGCGAGTTTTTTTATTGCCATTGGGGCGGTTGTATTAGCTATATTATCAGTGGGAATAATTTTGAGCTTGTTTAAAAAGCGCGGTGAGTCAGCGCGTGAGCGTGATGAGTGCGAAAAACTCGCCGTTGCTTTAAGGCTCGCTGAAGAAAATTCACAGGCGAAGTCGATGTTTTTAGCTAACATGAGCCATGAAATAAGAACCCCTTTAAGTTCGATTATCGGGCTTAGCGAGCTTTCTATGGACGATGAAAAACTAACCGGAAGGCTTCAAGAATATTTAGTTAAAATCAACAACAGTGCTAAAGCCATGTTGGGGATTATAAACGGGCTTTTAGACATTTCAAAAATAGAATTCGGGAAAATAAAGCTTGAAGAAAAACCGTTTGAGCTTGACGATTTGCTGAATTATTGCAAGTCGGTTATTGAACCTCAAGCCGAAAGCAAAGGAATTGTAGTTTGTTTTTACGCCGAGTCGCTTTCAGAGCGAATGGCTGTAGGCGACCCGACAAAGTTGCGGCAGGTGTTGCTTAATCTCTTGTCTAACGCTGTGAAATTCACCAATCGCGGAATTGTTAAGCTGTCTGTATTTATCAAGTCGCAAGAAGAAGCGCGAATAAGACTAAGGTTCGAGGTGACAGACAGCGGCGTTGGAATAAGCGACATTCAAATTAAAACGATTTTTGAACCGTTTGCACAGTGTGAAACAGCAAGACGACACGAGGGCGCGGGATTGGGGCTTGCTATTGCAGACGGGTTCGTCAAAACAATGGGCGGAAAAATTGAGGTAAGCAGCTTGCTTAACGTCGGGAGCAATTTCAGCTTCGAGTTAGAGTTTGACACTGTCGCGCAAATTGAAAAAGAAGACGAAATAATCACGGCTGAACTTGAAAAGTCAAAACTTTCGGGTGACGTGTTAATTTGTGAGGACAATAAAATCAACCAAGATGTCATAACAAGCTATCTGAAGAGAATAGGGCTTAACCCCATTATCGCCGATGACGGCAAACAAGGCTTAGAGCTTGTGAAGAAACGTATTAAAGCTCAAAAACCATTCGACTTGATTTTAATGGACATTCATATGCCGCAAATGGGTGGCATTGAAGCCGCCGAAAAAATTATTGAAACGGGCAGTAAAACGCCAATCATCGCGCTGACAGCAGATGCAAGCGGCGCGGACAAGGAAATATACAGCAAATACGGAATGTCGGACTATCTTAGTAAACCCTTTACATCGCGCGAATTGTGGGTGTGCCTTTTAAATAATCTGCCGCCTGCCGCCGGGGGTTTGCCGTCTGATGTCTCGTCTTCTGACGGCGTTGCCGGCGGTCCGCCGGTCGATGAGACTACTGCTATGAAAAACGCTTTTGGTGATGTGAAGCTTTATGAAGAAATTCAGTTAAATTTCATAAAAGAATACAGCAAATCCTTAAAACGATTTAAAAAACTTCTCAGAGCCGGGAAGAAAGATTCGGCTCACCGTTTAATCCACAACCTTAAAACCAACGCCGCGATTCTGGGGGCGAAAGAACTTGCCGCGAGCGCGCTTGACATTGAACACGACATAAAAAACGGCGCACTTGACATTCCCAAAGAAAAAATGGATAAAACGCAAGAACAACTCAATAAACTTATAGCGCATTTGAAGGCAGATGTGTCGCCAGAAACTCACAAATCCCCCGATAATCAAAAGTCTCAACCAAAACCAACAGATGGTTAATCTTCTCGTTAATTTCTTCTCTGTAACTTTGTTCTGAAAGCAGGCGAGTTTCACGTGTGTAGCCCTCGATGTCAAAATCTTTGTGCATTTTCTCGATTTTTTCAAGTCGCTCATAAAAATCTTTGTCTGGCAGGATTGTCTGGGTGCGTTTATTTTTTTGTTTAATCGGCAGTTCAAGAATTAACTTTTCAACCTGCGCTTTAAAATTCGGAAACTCGCGGCGACAATTTTCACCCTGCATGTTTTTTCCTAAAAGCTCTAACTCAAAAGCCGATTTTGAAAGAGCGGCGGCACCGATAACAGCAAGCGAACTTTTAATGCCGTGAACCCTAATAGTAAAGCCCTTAATATCACCCGCTTCAAGGCATTTTTCCATCTCGTCCAAAATCACGGGAGCCTTATGAGCAAATATAAATAAAACCTGCGAACTATCAGAAGCAATTTCATTAAAACCCTCACCGAGCGAGAGCCACTTTTTCAAAATTAGCAATAGCGGCTCTTTTTCAATGGGTTTTGCTAAAAAGTCATTGAACAGACCGCTTTTGAATTCACTTTCAAATTCACTTGCAGAGTCCCCGGTATGTACTATTATAGGCACAGCAGAACAACCGCCGAGCTTTCTTAACTGCTTGGCGGTTTCAATTCCGTCTGTTTGCGGCATCATGTTGTCCATAAATATAATGTCGTAGGGCGGCTCAACGGTTGAAAGACGAGACTTTACAAGCTCAACCGCCTCTTCACCAGACAACGCCAAATCGCATTTAACGCCGCAAAGTGACTCAACCATATTGCCTGATACACTCAGATTGATTTCATTATCATCCACGATTAAAATCCGTGCATTATTTTTAAATTCATGTGTCATATTAATTCATGTATTTAGGGTTTTGAGAAATGGCTTTATATGCATCTGAGTTTAATTTGAACACCTCTATCAAATATGGGTCAAAGTGTTTGCCGCTGTCCTCTGATATAATTTCAACTGACTTTTCGTGGGAGAATGCTTCTTTATAACAACGGTGTGAAGTTAGCGCGTCATATACATCGGCTATAGCCGCAATTCTGGCGGAAAGAGGTATTTCGGTCCCTTTCAGCCCTATAGGATAGCCATTTCCGTTCCACTTTTCATGGTGATATTTTATAATGTCTTTAGCGGTTATCATAAGGTCGTCACCCGAATCGCCGTCAATTAAATCTGCCATAAGCTGTTCGCCATAAAGAGTATGCGTTTTCATGATTATAAACTCTTCAGGGGTGAGTTTCCCTGCTTTGAGCAAAATGTGGTCGGGTATTGCGATTTTCCCCAAATCATGCAGTTTTGAGGCTTTTATTATGTCGCCTCTTTGTGTGTCGGTAATCACATAGCCCTCTTTCGGGTGTTCATGCAGATAGTTGGCGATTACGGCGGTATATTTAGTGCTTCTTTCAATGTGAAGCCCTGTGTCACTGTCGCGAATATCAGTAACCTTTGCCAACAGGCTGAAGATATTTTCCTCTCTTTTTTGAAGCTTTTCAAGAGCAGAGTTAAGGCTGAGCGTTCGTTCTTTCACCAACGACTCAAGTCTTTCTCTGTGAGCTTTAAGCTCAAGCTGAACCCTCACGCGTGTTATGAGGGTATCTTTCTTTATCGACTCTCCGCTTGCGGTTTTCAGTATATAGTCAACCGCCCCCATTTCAAACGCTTTGGCTTCGCTGTCTGCATCAATAGAGCCTGTGAGGAAAATCACAGGGATTTTGCAGGTTGTCTTGTTTTTAAGAAGTTTCCCCAACATCTCAAATCCCGACAGACCGGGCATTTCTTTATCTAACAATATAAGGTCGGCATCTTTAGACTCAAGATACTTCAACGCCAAGTCGCCGGCAGGGAACGGAACAACGTTATAATCAAGACTTAATATTGATAAAATCGCGCTCAGAATAACCGGGTCGTCATCAACCGCCAAAATAACGGGTTTTTTAGTTTCGCTGTACATAACAATCACCTCTCAGAAAATGTATTTATTATATTATAGCATACTCTTGCTTTAAATGCAAGTGTTTTAACGTAAATTTTTATAAGGTTTCATCTATTGCAGGGGGTGGGCTTGCCCACCCCGTCTTTTAAACATCTGAAAATTGCGGGACGGGCAAGCCCGTCCCCTACAATAACTATCAACTCTCAATTGTCAACTATCAACTGTCCGTCTCCTCCTACTCCCCCACAAAACCCCACCCGCAATCAACGCCGGTGTGACTAAAATTGCAACAGCCGTGCTTGGATTTTTTTCTTTTTCGCTCGACTCACCCTCTCCGCTGTCAATCGGGCGGGTGTCGTTGTCAAGGTCGCTGTTAGCGTTTTCGTCAAAGCTGTAGACCAACGCGAAAGTTGAAAATCTGTCGGTTTCAAAGCTGACTGTTTTGCCGTCATAAACGCAATCGAGAACAGTCCACACGTCGTTGTGAATT
>WRLV01000014.1 GCA_009777445.1 Oscillospiraceae bacterium
GAGGGTGCGTTTTTGTTAGTAAAAACAATTTTCTGATTTCCGGAATTTGTGATTTTTTGTAGGAATGTCTTGCGGAAATGGGGTTGGGTGGGGTGGGGAGAGGGGCGTTTTATTTTAAAAATAATCCTGTCCCAAAATGTCCGTTTTGTTATGTTATAATAGTTACATGATTATTTAATGCAGAAAGGATGGATTAAAATGAGTGCTAAAAATCAAAATTATTTCTATAATTTTCGTCAAAACAAACAAAGCTCATACGTAAAATTTGTGAGAAGTTACAAAGTTCATGAAACGCAAAATAATTTTGCATTTTAGGGTTGACAAGCGTTGGTTTGTGTGATATACTGTAACTACGTTAACGTGCAGTATTAAAATTTAGTCGGCGCAGATAATAGATTATCTGTGACTTTGACCGCACTTATATGTGCAGAAAGGAAGTAGTATGAACTATGATTTAAAAATAAGAAACAGTGAGGGTGACATTTTGATTCCGTCTGTGAGAGATGGTGTTACTCTTACGAGTTATCGCGTGAGAATGCCCGGGGTGCTTAGGTTTGCGGCTTTGATTGACGATGAGTTAAATATTTCAGAAGGAAACAAAGTTGCGTTTTTCGTGGACGGCAGAAAAGTGTTCTTGGGTTACATATTCAGGCGAAGGTTGAGTGCTGACGGGCGATTTTGGGAAGTTATGGCGTGTGACCAGATTCGTTACTTCAAGAACAGTTACAGCTTAGTGTATAGAAACGCGCGTGCTTCACAAGTACTACGTACAATTTGTGACGAGCTTGGACTTAAAACAGGCTTTATAGCAAAAACAACCCATGTCATTCCCTATGGAGAAGAAAAGGAAAATACTATTGGACGGATTGTCCACAACGCTTTAGAGCGTGAGCTTGCGAACAATAATACGCTTTATACGGTTTTTGATGATTTCGGTGAGGTTACGCTGAAATCTGCGCGCGCAATGACGGTTGATTCGCTGATTTGCCCGGATACCGTCAGCAAGATTCAATATTCGAGTTCGATTAATAGCGAGGCTTTTAATCGCATAATTGCAATTTATACTGATATGCGAAGCGGAAAATATCAAAAATTTGTTGCGAAAGACAGCGACAGAATTCGCGAATGGGGACCGCTTCAAAAAATTGAGCATTTGCGCGAACATGAGAATGGCGATGCGAAGGCGCAGGCACTGTTAGCGCGGTATAATTCTCCGTTTGAAGAGTTGAAAGTTAAGTGCTTTGGAGACATTTGCGTTAGGGCAGGAAGTAGGGTTCCGGTTGATTTGCCGCATGTTGGGCGGAAGTTTATGATTGCCGAATCTTGCATTCACACATTTTCAGGAAATTCTCACATGATGGAGCTTGACTTAGTGAACGAAAACAAGTATAATATAAGGACGGCGTTTATGCCGGTTGTTGAGGGTGATGAAGTGCTTGAGACAGAGGGCATTGAGAAGGGGATTACTTATTTTTCTACTATAGGGAAGGATATTGAGGGGTTTGATGCGGCGAAAGAGCCGAAAGTGGCTGTTGCAGTGCCGACTCTTCTGAAGGGCGAAAATTTCAACTACGTATCGCCTTCTTTGGGTAACGGAACGGAGGTGTCAATCGTAAAATGGTAGAAAAAGGAATGTATTGTACAACCAAGCGCGGCGGCGTTCTCGTTTACGGAAAACCCACAGGGTTGAGGGCTGACGTTTTTGGAAAAACGGTTAACAGCGAAGTTTTAGCGAGCGCAAGCGAATTAGTCTACAGCAACAACAAAATTTGGGCAGTCTTTGGGGTTGACGGCAAGCGTGGGTACATTTTGTACGATAATTTGAACTTTCTTGACCGCGCTGAGGTTGAGTTGGCGGTTGAGCAGTTTATGAGACATAAGAATTTTATGTTGCATATGGCTAATGAGGCGAGCAAGGCAGCAATGGCTCCACGAGATTATATCTTGTTGAAAATCTTTTATCCAACTTTGAAGGCAACCAACAAGCATGGTGACGAGGCGTATTATTTGTTACCAGGCAGCGAAAATTCGATTGGTCGCCTTCAGAATAATGACAAAACAACACTTGAAATAAGCGGTATAGCCTTTCATAACGGCATATTTTGGGCGCGTTCAAGAATGGAAAAGCGTGAAGTTTTCTTCTACTTTGACGATGTTGAGTTTAATCCTAAGGATAAGGCAGAAATCGAAAAAGAAATGCTTGTTATTATCCGCAGGGAAAATTACAGAATTAATACCGCACTTGACTCAAACACCGAGGTTTGTTTTAACAAATGGTATATCCCATTCCCTAATGCGACAGGCATTAAAAAAGGCGTTCCGATGTATTGGCAAAAATTTTTCAAACCGGGAGAATCGGAAGCAACAAATTCTTACAAGTGCACACTTTTTTCTTCGATTACGGGATATTATGCGATATTGGACTCTAATCCCGACCCTGTAGAATATAGTGATGAAATGCATAAAAAACATTGGAGTGGTGGTTTAGGCCCTTGGTTGACATCTGAGGATGGGGATAAGCCCAACGAAAATCCTAACTGGAAAGAAGAACTTTTAAAAGTTGCGAGAACTCAGTTAAAAATGGGCAGACCAATAGTGGTTGCCGCCGGTGGCACTGGCCTCAATCATATGGTTGTGGTAGTAGGATATTTCAATGAAGGCAAAGAGGAAAAAGACTTTATTGTCCTTGACTCTATGGAAAAAAATCCCACCACCCTTGAAGATTTTTACAGAGATTATCCAAATCCCCTGTTGCCCGTTTGGACACGAAATAAAGGCAAATATTTATACGGCATTTTTTTCCCTTCTCCCTAAAAATAAATTTGGAGGAAACCCACATGAAAAGAGCAATCTTAATCTTAGTCGGAATAATCTTGTTATCAAGTTGTTCGGCAAAAGTTGCGCCAAATAATGTGATTGATGAGGTAGATGAAATCACGTTAATGACAGACAACACGACAGAGCAACCGCAAAAACCTGATGAAAATGAAGAGACAGCAGAAATAGAAGAAGTTGACGAAAATGAAGAGACAGCAGAAATAGAAGAAGTTGACGAAAATGAAGAGACAAATGAACACCCGGAAACCACGGAATCGCCCCAACAGGGCGATTCCGGTGGACCTTTGCTTATACCAATCGAGGGCGACAATATGTTTGAAGTGCCACCGGAGACAGAGGTTTTAGAAATGTATTGGGATATTGTCTCTGAAACGCAAGACGGAAAGACGATGAATGAAATTATCTATAATCTCATGTGCAGAAATATTCTTGTTATAAAAACAGGGATATGGTCAGAAATGTTTGAATTTAAAAACGAAGAAGATTTGTATGAAATTATTGATAACGGGTTTAAACGAAACACCAGGGGGCATTTTGAAATAACATCTGACTACTTTAATTCTCCGTCAGACATAGTTGATTTAGCTCGCCTGACACTTGTCAAAGAAGCCGCCGACGAGTTTTCAGTGAAAACAAATGAAGTTTATATTATAGACGAAAATGGGCGATTTTTACGCTCGGCAGAAGCAGGTTCTGCTCCGCCGGGTTATCTCTTTTTTCGTTACAACACCCCTATTGAAATAATTAGTGTAACCGAGGATACTTGCGAATTTATTTGTTATTTGAATGATACAACACACTCCTTTTATTACGAAGGAGTAGTTTACAATATTTTTAATGAAAAAAAAGGTATGGCAGTTAAAGAAAATGGTGAATGGCGGCTTAAATATTTGATTTATGGGAGTAGCGAAGTCCCAGATGCTTATCCCTATTTAGTGGAACTTAAGGGTGATTATAAAACATGGATTATTTCGCTCTTTGAAGCGTTGCCTGAGGGGTATGTGGTTCAAAAATCACAATTTCAAATGAGAGAGTGAGGGTGGGGGGTAGAACGTTGGTCTCCCCACCCCACCCTCACCCATTTACACAAAGACATTCCACAAAAAATTTCCGCAATTTCTTGACACGGCCTAAAAGAATATAGTATAATAAACTTATTCTAATTATAAGGGGAGTGCTCTATGCCAAAAGTTGTGAAGTTCGGCGGCAGCTCTTTAGCTGATGCCAATCAGTTCCGCAAGGTGGCGGACATAATAAAAGCGGATAAACACCGCAAGTTAGTAATCCCGTCTGCTCCGGGTAAGCGGTTTGGGGCTGACGTAAAAGTGACAGATATGCTGTATGGCTGTTATGAGGCGGTTTGCGCCGGTTGCGATTCGGTTAAAGAGTTTATGCCGATTGCCGCACGCTATAATGGCATAATATCAGATTTGGGGTTGCACCTCAACCTTGACAAAGAATATCAAACTATAATCGACAATTTTAATAAGAAAAGTGGTGTCGATTATGCCGCGAGCAGAGGTGAATATTTAAACGGCATTATATTGGCTAACTTCTTGGGGTTTAAGTTTGTTGATGCGGCACAGGTGATTTTTTTCAACACCGATGGCAGCTTTGATGCCGAGCTTTCTGATGCCACTTTATCTTTAAAGCTTAAAGGAATTAAAAACGCGGTTATTCCGGGTTTCTACGGCTCTATGCCGGATGGACGAATTAAAACTTTTTCAAGAGGGGGGAGTGACTTTACCGGAGCCGTAGTGGCACGTGCTGTCAATGCCGTGGTCTATGAGAACTGGACTGATGTTTCGGGCGTTTTAGTCGCCGACCCACGAATAGTTAACAACCCAAAAGTCATTGACAGTTTAAGCTATCGCGAGTTGCGTGAGTTGTCGTATATGGGGGCGACGGTGTTGCATGAAGATGCGATTTTCCCGGTGAGAAGAGCAGGCATTCCCATCAACATAAAAAATACAAACGAGCCTTGCGCCGCCGGAACCATGATTGTTCCCGAAACAGCCGACCTGCCCGACCCTGCCCACATTATCACAGGCATCGCGGGTAAAAAGAATTTCGCGGCAATTACACTTGAAAAAGACGAAATGAACAGCGAAATAGGTTTCTTCAGAAGGATTTTAACACTTCTCGAAACTGAAAAAATAAGCTTTGAACACATTCCAACCGGGATTGACACCATGACCTTAGTAATCAGCAACGAAAACTTAGCGAAAAGCCCCAAATTGGTTGAGAAAATTGAGAAAGTCGCAAAACCTAACCATATAGAAGTCGAAGATGATATTGCCCTCATCGCCGTTGTCGGAAGGGGTATGCGTCATAAAAGGGGAACGGCAACTCGCGTTTTTGCGGCACTCTCACACGCGAATATAAACATACGAATCATCGACCAAGGTTCGAGTGAGCTTAACATCATCGTTGGTGTTCACGAAGAAGACTTTGAAAACGCCGTAAAAGTTATATACGATATGTTTATCTTAAGCGCGAAGGGTTAAAAACATGAAAACTTTTCACACAGACATAGCTGTCATAGGGGGCGGTGCGGCAGGACTTGCGGCCGCCATTTATGCGGCGCGAGAATCTAAATGCGGAATTACCGTGATTGAGAGAAACCCACGCCCGGGCAAAAAGCTAATCAGCACAGGAAACGGCAGATGTAACTTAGCACATTCGCCTGTTGACTTTAACGCCTTTTACGGCGAGCGGCAGTTAGCCCGAAGCGTTTTCGCAAGAACAACCCCCGAAGACGAGTTCTTCTCATCTTTGGGGGTTAAGTTAACCTGCGACAAAAACGGCAACGTATATCCATATTCAAACACCTCTTCTGCTGTGTTGGACGGGTTAAGATTAGAGGTTGCTAAGGCGGGCGTTAACATGCTCACCGAGTTTAAAGTCATTGACATTGTGCCGTTAATGGAGGGGTTTCGCATTTACCCCGATGACGACACTAAACCGATAATTTGCGCACGGCGGCTGATTTTAGCCCCCGGAGGAAAAGCCGCCCCCGATACAGGCAGTGACGGGCTTTGTTTCACGCTTATAAAAAAGCTGTCAATAGAAGTGAAAAAGTTAAGCCCTGCTCTTTGCCCCATAAAGACCACCAACACCGACACTCGTGCAATGAAAGGGCTTAGGATTAACGCTTGCTGCTCGGCAGTCTTAAACAACGGCAAGGTGTTGAGAAGCGAAACAGGCGAGTTGCAATTCGGCGAGGACAGGTTGAGCGGCATTTGCATTTTTAATTTAGCGAGTTTAGCATCAAGGCACGGCAGCAATTTAATCATATCGGTTGACTTAGCACCTGACATTCCACCTGATGAGCTTTTAAAATTTATAGTGCAAACTGCAAAAATAAGGGCAGATTTGCCTATTGAGGACTTGCTTTCAGGGCTTTTGCCGAAGCGGTGTGGGGTTACCATCACCAAACCCATTACCCGTCACCCGATGAACGCAAAGATTAAAAACCTCACAACAGACGAACTCGAAAGCCTTGTTCTTGCGATAAAAGACTGGCGGTTTCCTGTGCGATACAGCGAGCCGTGGCTCAACGCACAGGTCACGGCAGGGGGCGTTCCCGCACATGAACTCACCGCCGAGCTTTGTTCAAAACGACACCCACACCTTTATTTTGCAGGCGAGGTAATCGACATAAACGGCGACTGCGGCGGCTATAACCTAATGTGGTGCTGGCGAAGCGGAGAGTTAGCAGGGAAGAGCGCGGCGGGGAGTTTGATGTCAGTTGACAATTGACAGTTGAGAGTCGATAGTGATTGTAGGGGACGGGCTTCAAGAATTTTTTTATTCAAAACTTCAAAATACTATTGCAATTTTAAAAACTATGTGCTATAATAAGTTTTGGATAAATAATTAGAACGAAATTTTAAAGCACACTTGTGCAGGAAGGACATGCAAAATGGAAATGCAGTTAATTGAGATTATCGGAGCGGTATTACTTATAGTAAGTTGTATCTCTATTATACTCTTAGTAGTATCGCAGGACTCGACGAAAGGGTTATCGCAGTCGCTGACAGGTTCAAGCTCTGACAGTTATTATCAGAAAAACTCAGGGAGAACTAAAGATGCGTTGTTGAAAAAGGCGACCCGGACAGCCATTATTATTCTTTTTGTGGTGACTTTAACGGTGAATGTGTTCGCGCTTTTAAACCGAAATAACCAAAGCAACCCACGGGATGCCTTGCTTGGGGCAGAAGACGTTGATTTCGGCGGCGATTTTCAGATGAATGTAGTCGATGAAGAGGGCAATGAGATTGTAGGCAATGTGGTTGGGGGCGATGATGGTGAGCTTATAATCGAGCCTTCCGATGGCGATGGCAATGGCGAAGAAGTAGAATAAAAACTTTTTGAGCCGCGAACAAGCGGCTCAATTTGCTATGCTATAGAATTCTGCAGAGGAAATTTGATGAAAAAACTCAATAAGAAGAGTGCTAAAAAATCGCTTAACCGAAAAACCGCCAACAAAGCTCAACGTCTCAAAAAACGCAGAGGTGGAGCTTCTAAATCACGTAATTCGGGGGCGGCGGCTTGTTTTGAGGCCGTGGTTACACGCGGCGGCGGAACATTTGGGTTTATTAAGCCTATTGGCGGCTCTCCATCTGCCACCGGCGGCTCGCCGGAGTTGTTTGTTCGCCGTCGAAATCTTTTGGGGGCGGTGACGGGCGATATTGTGTTGGCGCGAATTATTCCGGGTGTGCAGGATAAAAACGGGCAGGAAAATCGCACGGCTGAGGTGGTTAAGTTGCTTCGCCCGAGCGAAAACCCTATGTTCGGGGTAATTGTCATTCCACCCGAAACATCTGAATTATTCCTCTTGCCCGATGGATTTTTTGCTTCACCTTTAAGAATCGGCAGTTGGGGCAAAAATAAAATCGCGCCCGGCGATAAGGTTAAATTTAAAATCAGCAAACGTGGTGAGAGATATAGCGACCATGTTGTCGATATAATTTGTGTTTACGGTGACTCACAACTCGCTCGCGTGTCGGTGGAAGCTTATCTTGAAGAAAAACAAATTCCCACCGTTTTTGTTCAGGCGGTTAAAGACGAAGCCACACAAGTCATGAAACGCGGAATAAACCCCGGCGAAATTGAAGAGCGTTTGGATTTAAGAGGGCAGAGAATATTCACAATAGACGGCTCTGACACGAAAGATATTGATGATGCGATTAGCATAGAAAAAACCGAACACGGCTATCGCCTTGGGGTTCATATTGCCGATGTTTCTTATTACGTTAAACAGGGTAGCGAATTAGACAAAGAAGCCCTTAAAAGAGGAAACAGTGTGTATATTGCCGACATGGTTTTGCCGATGTTGCCTAAGGAATTGTCAAACGGAATTTGCTCACTTAATCCGTGTGAGGACAGGTTGGCACTCTCTTGCCTTATGAATATTTCAAATGCAGGTGAACTTTTAGAGTTTGACTTTAAGAAAACCGTTATCAAGTCGCTGTTGCAGGGGGTTTACAGCGAAATAAACAGCATAATTGAGAAAAAAGAAAGCCCTGACATTACAAAAAAATATAAAGAGATTATGCAAGATATTGAACACGCAACAACCCTTGCCGCAACGCTGAAGGCTAAACGTGAATCACGCGGGGCGCCGTCTTTAAATACCATAGAAAGTAAGATTATTTGCGCCCCCGATGGGCGATGTGTCGAAATTAAAAACCGCGAAATGTCTACAGCCGAAAACATTATAGAAGAATTTATGTTGATGGCGAACACCGCCGCCGCACGGCTTGCGGGAGAGAACGTTCTGCCATTTGCCTACCGTGTTCACGAGCCGCCCACTGCCGAAAAATTAGAGGTTTTATCTGAAAGCCTTGTTTATTTAGGGGTGGACAATCTTGGCATAAACGCGAAAAGCAAAGCGGCTCATCTTGCAGCATTGCTGAAACGCCAAGAGGGCAGCGAAAAAGCGGAAATAGTCAATACTCTTGTATTACGCACTATGATGAAAGCGCGCTACAGTGAAGAGCCGTTGGGGCATTTTGGGTTGGCAACAGACGAATATGCACATTTTACCTCGCCGATAAGGCGTTATCCCGATTTGTTTATTCATAGGGTAATTTCCGCTCATATTGCCGGTGAACCTAAAGCTCAAATAGTTAAAAAATACGCTAAAATTTCGGGGGCTGTTTGTGCTAAGTCCTCCGCCGCTGAGCTTGTTGCCATTGCCGCTGAACGTGATTGCGCTAAGTTTTATATGGCAGAATATATGAGCGACAAAAAATCACAAGAATTTGAGGGGATTGTCTCGGGCGTTATTGCAAACGGGTTCTTTGTGAGACTCGCTAACACCGTAGAAGGTAGGGTGGACATATCAACACTGCCACCGGACGACTACACCGTTGAACACAGCTTAGCACTTAAAGGGAAAAACTCCTGCTACACAATCGGCGATAAAATAACCGTAAAATGCTCAAACGTCAACATCCCGGCAGGTATGATAGACTTTTTGACCGGCGAGCCGCCGGTGGCAGACCGGGAAAGCTTGTCTTTAATTTGCAATAAATCACGCGCTGGCGAACCGGAGCTTTTTTAATCTGTGCAAAATCTGTGCAAAATTTTTGAAAAGGGGGAACTGAAAAAATGAAGAAGAGTATATTAATTATTAGTGATTCAATAAATACAAATGCCATCTTTAAAGCGGTGTTATCGTCTGATTATATAGTTGATGCAACCGACTCAACCACCGAAGCACTTGAAATTTTGGTTAAACGTCAACCGAATTTGATTTTATCAACGCTTAATCATAAAAAGAGCAATTGCTTTGACTTTTTTGCCGACCTCAGAAAAAGAGAAGAGCCGCTAAAGTCAATTCCGGTTGTTATTATAACCGCTAACGTTACTGCCGAAATGATTTCAAAGTCCCACAAATATGAAGTGAGTGATTTTGCTAAATTACCGGTTGAACCAATCTCGTTTTGCAGAAAAATTCAAAACGTACTATTAAAATTCGGAAAGCCTTATGAGCGGTTAGACCCCGTCACCGGGTTACACAAAAAACAGTTTGCCGAAGAACAGATTATAGAAATGCTTAATGAAGGCAAAAAGGGCGCGCTTATGCTCATTGAAGTTGACCGCTATAGCTACGCCGGAAGTAAGGTGAGCAACAATGCCTTAAAAGCCTGCAAAGAAGCCGTAACCGATATAGTTGAAAATGAGGTAATGGTGGCTTCAACCTGCGACGGGTTTATCGTTTTCGCACCTAACCTTAAAACAAAAGCCGAGGTTGAAACTTTAGGCACGAGTATTGTTGATGCTATGTTGAAGCGTGCGAAAGAGCCGATGTATGTATCAATCGGGCTTGCCGTTTCAGAGAGACACGGTGTCGGGTATGCCGACCTTTATCAAAATTGTGACATGGGATTAGGTCTTGCACGTCAAGACGGGAAAAACAAGGCTAAGTTTTATAAGTGGTAAGCTATGGGAGGGGGCGCATCATGAGTAAAAAGGTTTTGCTGATTAGCGGCGGTGTTATAGAAATCAATCGTATGAGAAGATATTTTGACCCCGGATTTTCTATAAAAGCCACAAGCTCTGTCAAAAACGCACAGCAAGTTGTGGCGACTGAAGACATAGAGTTGGTAATCTACAGCATAGGCACTGACTTTATAGGGCTGTTCGAGTTTTATAAAAATCTGCGACTTTCAAAGAAAACCGCAGATGTTCCCCTTATAATAATTGCCGATGATGCGGTCTTAAAACCGCTTAACGACTGTGTTGAGCTTAGAAAAACAAAGCTCATCGGTCACGCAATATCGCGCGAAAAGGCGAGAAAAGTAATTTATGAGCGGTTCGGAGAAGTCCCGCCTGAAGCGGTGACGAGTTGATGGCGTGGGGTGTTGAAAATTTATTACTAATGTGTAAAGACGTTCCTGTTTTTGATGTTGGCAATGATTTAATTCTTAACGAGAGCCTTGTTCCCGGGGGCATTTTACGCAAAACCATGAACTTCAACGAATGGTTCAACACGAGATATTCGATGGGTTCAAACACATCGGCGCGGCGGTTAATGTTGCGAGCTTTCGGAACAGACCGACACACGAAAGAAACGAACATGGTAACAAGGGCGTTGTCTTTGTCCGACTGTTATTGGCTTAAACGTTCCGACGAGTCTGTGACGTTCGCTCAAATCACGCCATATTTTAATGAGGAATGGGATGGGCGCGCCCCTTTTAAGGGCGGCGCGATTTCAACCCTGTTTGTCAACGGCGCGGCGGATAAAAAGTGGCTTAACAGCAAAACTCTGTTGAAGGTAGGCTCTTTTAAAGAAATAGAGCCTTATGAATTGTGCAATGCACTCGGAATAAAACACATTCCCGAAACGCGACTTGTGAAAGAAGGTTTGTTAGTCACTAATTTCACCTGCGTCTATCGCTACTTTGAATCTATGGAACAGTCGGGCTTTGTTAAAGAAGGTGAAAATCCACGCGAAAAAGCAATTAGTTTGTTTGGGGAGGCTGCCGTAACTCTTTTTGTTGTGGACTATCTTGTAGAACACGATGACAGACATTGGGGTAATTATGGGTTTATGCGCAACGCCGACACCGGCGAATATGAAGGAATGTCGCCTTATTATGATTTCGATTGGCTTTGGACAGATGGTGTAGTGCCGTTGCCACAAATCGCAGTTGAAAAATACGGCGACTTAATTTATAAAATTTGCACTGCCGCCAAAAAAGTTGCTCATAAATTTGAACACGGGGGTATAATAACTAAACGTGCTGATGAATTAATGCTTTTTGAAAGGCGGTAAGGCTATGAGTCCATTAAAACTATATCATGCTTCAGCCGCTGTGGTTAAAAAACCGCAATGGGATTATGCGCGCGAGATTTTAAAAGACGATTTCGCCGAATTGAGAGATTTCGGCTTGGGTTTCTACACCTGCGCAGATAAAGAATATCCTCTTAAAATAGCCGCATTTCATAATGAGACGGTCTATTTGAATGAATATGAAATAGACATTGCAAATTTAAATGTTGTCGAACTTAAACTTGACATTGAATGGCTTATCAGCATAGCATTTCACAGGCGTGAATTTGCAGGAAGAAAGAAATACACAGAGATTAAAGAAAGATGTAGGGCATGGTTACGGGGGTTTGATATAGTAATCGGCACAATTTCAAACGACAGGACATTCTCTGCAATAGAAGGTTTTTTAGACAACACACTGTCCGACACAACTTCTATATCAATGGTTGATGCGTCGAAATACGGCGTTCAGTATACATTGAAATCCGACAAAGCTTGTGAGAGATTAAAGTGGTTGAATTCATATAAGTTAACCGCTGACGAAGTTTCAAAATACAAAAAAATTTTTGAAAACGAAAAACGTGAATATTCGGGGAGAGCGGAAGAAATAAAAATAGCTCTGTATAAAAAACACGAGGGTGACTTATTGGCAACGATTATCGGGGAGGGCTTGTTTAATGGAAGAGTACGGTTTTAATAAAGACTTAGACTCATATGAGTTGGCGTGGGCTAACAATCAAGGCATTGTGTTTGAGGAATGTCAAGACTTAGGGGCAGATGCCGTGGATTATATTACTAAGTTTATGCTAAGCGAAGTTGCCGAAAACATAGATAAAAGAGTCTATCCTTACAGCTGCGCCGGAGCGGCACCCATAAAAAGAACCGCTTATCAAAAAAACCAACCCATTAAACCTTATAGCGATAATAATCACATCAACGAGGATACATTATATTGGATAGGCTATATATACAGATATTGGCAAAATCTGCTCGGAACATCAAGCAAGGAAATTATCAAAATTGTTCCGGTTGAAAAAGCAATGGCGTTTTACCCGGCTTGCCACTCAATGGGAAACAAAGAAGCCATTGCAAGAATGATTAATATGGTTGACAGTTGAGAATTATTATGTTATACTAAATAAATTAAATATAGAACGGAGATTTAAGAAAATGAATTTATTAAATAGCGTGGGCTTTTTGTTGTCCGGTGAGGGACAAGCGGCAGCTGGCAGTCCTCCCGAGGCGGGGGGTATGGGCGATGCCTTGTTCACTTTGATTTTGCCTTTCGGAATCATGATTCTTGTGTTTTACTTCCTGTTAATCAGGCCCGAGAAGAAAAGGGCAAAAAGAGCCAAAGAGATGTTAGACAATATTCAAGTGGCTGACGAAATAGTCACCACAGGCGGCATAATCGGGAGGGTTATAAGCGTTAAAGAAGACACAATCCTGCTTGAAACAGGCTCTGACCGAACTAAAATCAGAATCTTGAAAAATGCTGTTGCCGAAAATCGGACAGTGCATGATAGCTGACGAACAATTGACAATGTACAATTGACAATTGACAATTATGGAGTCGCCTTTGGCGACGGATTTTATTTAAGAAGGACAATTTTTATATGGGATTATTTTCAAAAATTTTCGGTAGTTATTCCGAAAAAGAAATCAAACGGATTATTCCGTTGCAGAAGGCGGTTTTAGAGCTTGAGGGCAAATACAGCGAGATGAAAGATGCTCAACTTCGCGCTCAAACCGCAATACTCAAAGAAAGACTTGAAAAGGGCGAAACGCTTGACGACATTCTGCCCGATGCTTTTGCGGTCTGTCGTGAAGCGATGTGGCGCGCAATTGGGATTAAACCCTATCCTGTTCAGATTCTCGGGGGAATTGTGCTTCACCAAGGGCGAATTTCAGAGATGAAAACCGGTGAAGGAAAAACCTTTGTCGCCGCTCTTCCCTCTTATCTTAACGCGCTCACCGGCAAAGGCGTTCACGTAGTGACGGTAAACGACTATTTGGCGAAATACGGCTCAGAGCAAATCGGAAGGGTTCATAACTTTTTGGGGCTTTCTGTCGGGCTGATTGCCCACGAAAAAAACAACACTGAACGTCGTGAAGCCTATAAATGCGATGTAACCTATGCCACAAATAATGAGTTGGGCTTTGACTATCTTCGTGACAACATGTGTGTGCGCAAAGAGGACAAGGTTCAGCGCGCGCATAACTTTGCCATTGTTGACGAGGTTGACTCTATATTAATAGACGAGGCGCGAACGCCGCTTATTATTTCGGGCAGGGGTGATAAATCCACCGACCTTTATCAAAGGGCGGATAGACTTGCGCGCTCGATGAAAGCCACAAAAGTCGTTGAGCTTGACAGCAAAGAAGAACACGGCGACCAATATGACGGTGATTATATCATAGATGAGAAAGGAAGAAGTGCGACCCTTCTTCCGACGGGTGTAAAAAAAGCCGAGGCATATTTCGGTATAGAAAACCTAATGGACCCAGACAATATCACCTTGCTTCACCACGTAAATCAAGCAATCCGTGCATATGGAATCATGAAGAATGATGTTGACTATGTGGTTAAAGACGGCGAAATTATTATCGTTGACGAGTTCACCGGGCGTTTGATGTTCGGGCGGCGTTTTAACGAGGGTCTTCATCAAGCAATCGAGGCAAAAGAAGGGGTAAAAGTCAAAAACGAAAGCAAAACCCTTGCAACAATAACCTTCCAGAATTTCTTCAGACTTTATGAGAAACTTTCGGGAATGACCGGTACGGCTCTCACAGAAGAGCAAGAGTTTCGCGGCATTTATAATCTTGATGTTATTGAAATCCCTACAAACAAGCCGATGGTTCGTTCCGACCACGAGGACAGGGTTTATAAAAATCAAAAAGGCAAATATAACGCCGTGGTTGAACAAATTGTTGAGTGCAACAAAAAAGGGCAACCTGTGTTAGTGGGTACAATCACAATTGAGAACTCTGAATTGTTTTCAAAAATGCTTAAAAAAAGAGGTGTTAAACACGAAATTCTTAACGCCAAACACCACGAGCGCGAAGCTGAAATTATAGCTCAAGCAGGGAAAAAGGGCGCGGTAACCATTGCCACTAACATGGCAGGGCGCGGAACCGACATAATGCTTGGCGGTAACCCCGAATATTTAGCGCGTGCAAAAATGCGTAAGATGGATTTTGAGGAAGAGGTTATTTTTGAAGCCATGGGCTTTTCTCAAACCGATGATGAGCATATTCTTGAAGCGCGTGCGGTCTTTAAAAAACTTAACGATGAATATAAAGCACAAATTGAACCCTTAGCGAAAGAAGTGAAAGAAGCAGGCGGTCTGTTTATCGTTGGTACTGAGCGACACGAAGCAAGAAGGATTGACAACCAGTTAAGAGGACGTGCAGGGCGGCAAGGTGACCCGGGCGAAAGCTGTTTCTTCATCTCGCTTGAGGACGATTTAATGCGCTTGTTTGGCGGCGAGAAAGTTCAAGGCATGATGGAGACACTGAGAATCGAAGAGGACACTCCCATAGAAAACGGATTCCTCACACGCACAATCGAATCCTCACAGCGCAAGATTGAAGGCAGGAACTACTCTATTCGTAAGAGCGTCTTAGACTTTGACGATGTTATGAGCCAACAACGTATGACTATTTACAAGCAAAGAGGAAAGGTGTTAGACGGCGAAGACGTAAGTGAAAACATCAAGCAGATGTTCAGAGAGACTATAGCCGAAACAGTCAACACCTATTGTCAAGGCGACATCGTTGACGACTGGAACTTAACCGGCTTGCGCGAAAGTTGGGCAGGAGTTTTAACCAACACAAACGACTTCAGATATTCCGACGAGCAGAGAGAGCAAATCACTAAAGAAGAAATTACGCAAGAAATAGAGTCACGCGCCTTCGCTATTCACGAGAAAAGAGAAGAAGAATTCGGCTCTGAAATTATGCGTGAGCTTGAACGGGTGGTTTTGCTTAAGAGCGTTGACACAAAATGGATGGACCATATTGACGCGATGAGCGACTTAAAACAGGGAATACACCTGCGCGCGATGGGCGGCGGCAGAGACCCCGTAGTAGAATATCGCCACGAAGGTTTCTCTATGTATGACGAGATGATAGCGGCAATTCGTGAGGACACAGTGCGTATGGTGCTGACCGCAAGAGTGCGCCGCGAAGCACCGCCACAGCGTGTTCAGACGGCAAGACCCGATGCCGAGAATGCCGGCTCAACCACACCCGTCAAAAAAACAACCGCACAAAAGGCAGGAAGAAACGAACCTTGTCCCTGCGGCAGTGGGAAGAAATTTAAAAAATGTTGCGGATAAATTCTTTGAAAGGACTTAAAGTTTGAAATTAAAATCCTGTGTAAATAGGAGAGCATACTTTTAAAGCGCATTTGTGCAGAAAGGGCATATTTAAAATCATGGCTGAAATAAAAAGTTTTAAAGGGCTGAGATATACCGAGAAGGCGGGGGCTATAGCGCAACTGTGTTGCCCCCCTTATGACATTATCGACAAAGCCACGCGAGAGAGATTTTTGCAACACAATCCCCATAACATCATAAGGTTAGAGCTTCCTAAGCCGTTGTCCGACACCACGCCCGACGACCAACCTTATGCTTTGGCGGCTCAAATTCTGAAAGATTGGCTCTCAAAGGGGCTTGTTAAGGCGGCTCTTGAGGAATGTCTTTACGTTTATGAGATGGAGTTTCAGCTCGCGGGAAGCCCCGAATTTCACAGTGTCAAGGGGTTTATTTCACTCGTAAAGCTTGAAGAGTTTTCAAAGGGCATAATCCTGCCCCATGAGGAAACGTTAAGCAAAGCGAAAACCGACCGCTTAAAACTCATGGAGGCGACCGGCTGTAATTTCAGCCAAATTTACTCGCTTTATATGGACGAAAACGCCCAAATTCTTGAGCTTATAACTGCGCAAAGTTTAAACGCGCCCGACAGCGAGTTCACTGACGGGGACAATGTTACCCATCGACTTTGGTGCGTGTCGGACTCGAAATTTATCGAAAAAGTAACCACCCTCATGGCGGACAAGAAAATCTATATTGCCGATGGTCATCATCGTTATGAGACCGCGCTGAATTATCGAAACAATTTGGCAAATCGCGGCGTGTCTATGGGAGCGTCTGAGTACGTTCCCATGATGTTGGTTAATATTGAAAACCCCGGATTAGTGGTTTTCCCCACTCATAGAATTGTGCGTGGGTTAGCAAACTTTGATTATGCCGCGTGTCTTGAAAAGTGCGCCGAGTTTTTTGATGTCACGCAAGACATTCCACCCAAAATGGCTTTGGCGGCTTTAGAGCAAGCCTATCGCGATGAGAAAAAAGCGTTCTTAATTTACACCAAAGATAGCTATACTTTGATTGTGCTGAAAGAGGGCGTGAGTGTTGGAGATTCGCCGTCTACGGAAGCTCAAGATAAATCAGCGAGTGAGCTGTTGCAAATAAAGCAAACTTGTTCACGGTTTGCCACCGGCGGCTCGCCGGATTCGCCGGTTGAGAGATTAGATGTGAGTGTTCTTCACACTTTGGTTCTTGACAGAATTTTAGGAATTGACAAAGAGAACATGACGAATCAGACTAATCTCGTTTACACAAAAACCATTGCCGAAGCGTTAGCGGCAGTGGACTCGGCAAATGCAAATTGCGCCTTTTTGCTGAACCCCACGCGCATAAGCGAAATTCGCGATGTCGCCGCCAACGGCGAGAAAATGCCGCAAAAGTCTACATACTTTTATCCTAAACTTACCACGGGGTTGGTTTTTAGACAGTTGACAGTGGACAGTTGAGAGTTGACAGTTACGGTGTCGCCTTACGGCGACGGATTTGAATTTATAACGAAATACACCGCCCAACGGTTTTTGTTGGGCGGTGTTTAATTTTAAATCCCGTCCGCGCAAGCGGACTCAATCACTGTCAACTCTCAACTGTCCACTGTCAACTCTTTTTAATCGCCCCTTTAGTAACCACAATCGTCCCACCCTCAGAAGTGGTGAAGTGGAGATATCCGTTTTTGTCGACTCTGTATTGCGATACTCTCAAGGGTCTGAATTTATTCGTTGCTCTGTCATAGCTGTAGAAGTTCAATCTCTCGCCGTTTGTAATCCCAGGGGCTCTCGCGGCGACGGTTGCTTCTTGACCGTAACTGCCGTTTTGCCCTAATTGAATTACTAAAGCAACGTTTGAGAAAAACTTGTCAAATCTTTCTTTGATTTGTCTTGGAACTGCCCCGGTGGTAGTGCCCGAAAGATTAAGCGTTTCGTTTGCTTTGGTAACGTCAACGATAACACGCACATCAACCCTTGATTTATCAGCCGTTAAGCTGTCAATGGTGAGGGTAATTCTGCCGCCTGATTCGTTTGAAGCCGCTGCCATTGCTGCGAAAGTCTCGCCTGTGACAACTGCAACGTTTGCAAAACGAACATTCACGTTAACATTCGCTGTGTCTCTTCCTGCTTCTTGAGCTTGAGCCACTGCCGCCGCGACTGCGCTTTCAACCGCGCTTACTGCCGCACGGGTTGAAATCGTGTTGCCTGCCGCACCGCCGGTACCTGTTGCGACTGCGCCAGGTGCAGCACCGCCACCACCGCCTCTTCTGCCATCGAAGGTGGGACCACCACCGCCTTCGCCACCGCCGCCGCCTTCGGTTCTGTCGGGTTTAATAATGATGTTTGAACCGGGGTCGGGTTTCAAGTTTCTGAAGTCTGCACCTTTGGGAAACCCTTCAGATGACCATGCCATGTCGGGCGTGAATCCGGGAAGTGCTTCAAGTGTCGGAATAGGCTCGCTCATAGGTGTAAATTCGGTTGGTAATAAGAAACCGTGCATATCAATAGTCCCATTGGGAGCGATTGAGGGGGCTTTGAATGGGTTAGACGGGTTTTGGCTGTTAAATAAGTCAAACCAAAGGTGGTCACTGCCGTCTAAGAGTTCAATTTCACCAACTTCGGGGATATAAAAGTCTGAGAACGGACCGCCCAAATTCGGGTCGTAAGTTCCGTATGCGACAGTCCCGTCAGAATTGCGAATGAGAGCGCCGCCGTTTGAAACCACAGAATTTTGTATGCCGTTCAGATAAAACTCATTCCCTATTAATGGGTGGGTTTTATCCACACTTTGTCTGATTCTGCCGCCTGATTCGATGAGCAGGTTGTTGTATGCCCTGAATTTAAGCATATCATGCTGTTCTGGTGGAGCATCTAACATTCTGTAGTTTGAGGTGAGGTTCATACCGACTTCATTTCTGAAAGCTGTGCTGTTATAGACTTTAAGCCCTGAACCAGTATTGGCATCAAAACCGATTGCGTAGTTGTACATAGCAATGCTGTTTCTAACTTCATGGGGGACAGCCATGTTCGCGCCACCCATTTTAAAGCCGTTTCCGTCACCGATTTTAGCCCCGACAAAACTACCGCCGTTTTCGTCATAGTCATATTTCGGCAACCCGTTGGCGTAAGCCACACAGCTGTCAATGATTGTCGGCCCGATAGGCCCGTCTGATGATTGCGCGAACATATCCCAACCGTCGTCGGCGTTAAAGCTTGATATGCAATATTTGAACATGTTGCCATACCCCACGGTCAGTTTTGCCGCGAAACCATCGGCGTTGTTACGTTCGAGGTCAGCGCAGTTCCATGCTTCAGAGCTGATAACAAGGTTATTGTGAGGCCATTCCTCTATACTTTCTGTGCTGTCACCGCTGATTTGCAAGCCGGTGTCGGCAGAGTCATAAACTCTGATTCTTTCCATTCTGTTATTGTCCCCTGATACTTGGAAAGGTCTTCCTCTGTGTCCGGGGTTATTAAGGGTGTTTCCGCCGAATATGTCAAAACCGTAGAAATGCCAGTCGTCACCTCTTAAGTTAAGACAGCCGTTAGTGCTGTTTGAATAGTCGAGAACGACATGAGAACCGGGGTCTGACATGAGTGTGCCGCCGTTGTTTCCTCTCGCTATGTTAATTCTGCTGTTGATAACATATCTTCCCCCAAGCATGATGATTTGTTGTCCGGGGCGACTGTAGTCAAGAGCTTCTCTTAAAGCCATAGGGTCGCTTCGTGTGCCTGCCGCAACTACTGTGCCACCCGGGGAAACATAAATAGCATAGGTGGGGTCTGCTATACTTCTAACCGTGATTGAGAACCTAAGCTCAAATTCATCTTGGTCCGGGTCAATTTCAAAACCTTCTTCAAGATTTTGCTCTTGGCTTCGGTCTATTTTTACGGTTGCGTAAAGGCTGTTCACACCTTGGTCTAAGTTAAGTGGAATTTCCATTCTCTTAGTGCCTTCGATGGGAAGAGGCCCTGCCACTCTGCGATAATTTGAATCGGAGATTTCAATAGTCCCCGTTACGTTTGAAACAAATGCCGCGTTGAATGTGGGGCTACCCGTTGTAGAGGATGAGTCAACCCTCAAACTGATACTTTGATATCTTGTCGGGCGCGGATTAGTCCCCGGTGCGGGTTTGGGTTGTGAATCCGGGTCAAACTCTTGCCATTTAATATCAGTTATTTCTGCCGCCATTTTGCGAGTGACAAACAAGCCAACGAAATATCTGTCGGGGTCTTGAATACGAACATGATAGTCAGGAACGTACTTGCCATTCCTATCTAAAATAAACTGCCCGTTTTCATCGAAAACATAATTGCCGTTTGCGTCAACTCTAACCAATTCGCCGTAAGCTCTCAGTGGGTTACCGACAAACGGTGTTCCGCCGTAATTTTCGCCGGTCGGGTTGGTGTATTGCCAATATGTGCGCATTCCGTCCATAACTCTTGCGCTTATAAATGTCCCGTGGAAACCGAAGTTGTCTTTTTCCAATTTGAACACATAGGTTTCACCTTCGTTGCCCATTTCTTTAACTGAAAATCTATCGTGCGAAATCCATCTTAGGTCATAACCGGGCATAACCGGGTCATTCCTCAAAGCAGAGCGATAAAACTCGTCAAAGCTCATGGTGTCTAATCCCCAGCAATAAATGCCATCGGGTGATGTAGCCCCTGTGGGGTCGGTCCAACCGGTTTTTACTACTAAGCCGGGTGCGCCTTCAACCCTTGTGTTTGTGCCGTTGGGGGCGATGAAACGATGCCTGCCCATGCCGACAGCGACAGAGTTGAAGTATGCAAGTAAGTCGTTTTGCGATTCCATGTCGATTGCGATAATACCGAATGCCGATTGGGTGTCGGTTGGTTCTGAGCCACCTCTTGAGGTGTCCTCAACACGGTCAGCAATCTTGAAGGTAGCTTCAAGCGACCAGTTTTGGCGTTCGGGGTCAATTTCGGTGTAGAAATAAGACCACCCGTTATGCCCATCGGTATATTTTGTAAGTATAGGCGCGGACATATAGATTTTGCCGGGGAAGCCGCCCTCAGCCGCGCTCTTTGTGGGGTCAATGCTTATGGGAATGTTCATATAATTAGTTTGTCGCGGCATCATACCCGGGTTTGTGCCGTGATATTGGTGGTCTCTGTGATAGGAAAAACCGCGTTTATCTTCAGAAGTGTTGGTTAATCCTTCTCCCATTGAGCCAACGCCGCCCGGTAAAACAGTTGCGTTTTCACTTTCATAGAGATAAGTGAAGCCATAAGTACGATAAGCTTGCGCGCCAAGGGTTGAGCCTTCAAAGCCTTTTCCGATAACGCCGTACTGCCAAATGCGGTCTTTAAAGTCGAGTGCAACTCTTATTCTTGTTCCTTCAACCCTGTCGATGACGGGGTCATGAGAGGGGCCTTCGTTACGGAATGCCAACACTCTGAAATCATATTCGTTGCCTATGACTATTGGCTGTCCGCCGACTTCAATGCCGCTCATCAAGTCAAGCACAAAGTCGTTTGCCGGGCCATCATATAATGTTCTAGCATTTGCCCAGTTGGTAGCCGATGCTATTGGTTGTCTCATTTGAAGCTCATATCTTGTCGCTTCAGGAACGGCAAACCATTTTATGATATAGTCGTTTTGTTTAAATTTATCGCGATAGGTTGTCAAAATTACAGGGTCTTCAAGCTGAACCATCGCGGAGTATCCCGGGTCGTTTATTCCGGGATAAGGGGGAGACTCAATCGCGAAGCCGTCATTATAGTTGTCAATGCTGACGATGCCGGGGTCAAGCATACCCGCGCCCCTGCCGGTTTCTCTTGAGCCTAACAGCGTGAGCCTGTATGTCCCCGAACGCGGAATTGGGTGAGACAATATTTTGTTCTCGCCAACTCTCGCTTCCCATGTTTTTTGAATGTCGATTGCCGAAGAGGGGGTTTCAACAGGAAGCCCTGTGAAGGTGTCCACAAGGGTTAATGAAACCTTGTCAACGCCTGCCCAGTTGATGTTTCCGTTCCAAGCGACTTGAATTTCTTTACCGACTAAATTAACAGAAGCCGGGATTATTCTCAAATTAGAAGAAGCATCTGTCAAAACAGGACGTTCGTCAAAGGTGTATTCAAGTCTCATAAAGAAAATTCGCCCCGTGTTTGCGTTGGAATATGTATACATCCCACTTCCGGGTAGGTCAAAGTCTATTTTCAGTGGGCGGTTTTCAGCTGAACCTCTGTTCACAACGCCCATATTGCTAACCCAACCGGGGAAAAACTGAAACGGAACATATTGTCCGGCACCGACTAACTGCCCGTTAATCGGGTCGGTTCCTCTTCTGACACTAATAACTCTGTCATCACCACTTCCGTGAACCCAAACCGAAAGCCGCGCACCTGTCGCGCCGGCAGGCACGTTTACGGTGAAATAACGCCCGTTTTGAGTAGCGTTAACAACCGGCGCGCCACGCGCATCCATTGCCGCTTTTATGACAACACCGTCAATTTCGCCATACATATCGGGGGTGGGTTCACTCATACCGACATCTGTTCCCCCTGCTTGACCTGCTTCTATAAGTTGGTTATATGGCAGGTTGTTATAGCGAACATGATAAGAGTTTGTAGGGCTTGAACCAGTCCCTTCGCCCGGGCATTTCCAGTTAATCAACCCATCGGCAAACGAAATGTCGCCGTATTGGTTAACAGATGCCGGTCTGCCGACTAAGTCGTTAAAATTAGCCTCAATGACATGAGCGTTCGGCATGTAAGGAACATATGTACTGCCTTCTAAACGCTTGTCGCCGCCCGGAGCAAAGACATCCGTCAACTGTAAGTCTAACTCCTCCGGGAGCGTTTCGCTCTCTTCGTTTCTCTCTTTGTTGCTTTCGTCAATGTTTTCATTCTCGTTTGTTTCTTCGTTAATTTCGTCAATGTTTTCGTCTGTTTCTTCGTTAGTTTCGTCTGTTTCTTCATCAAGCTCTTCGCTGATTATGTCGTCGTTGCCCTCATCACCGATTTCAATATTGTCGCTTAGACCGATTGTGTCGTCAGCCGACACAGAGCCGAACAACAAACTTGACATCAGAAAGACAGCCGCCATGATGCCACTAAGAAATCTCAGCTTCTTAGATTTTGACATAAAAATTTCCCCCTTTATAAAATTTGTTTTTTGACGTATATTACTTATCGCATATATTAATAATAACAGAATTATGAAAATTTGTCAATAGTTTGAATTGTGAAAAATAATTAAAATTAACCAAAAAACAACCCACTTATTTGTGGAAAAACACCTATAGTGAATTTCTTTCTTGACTTAAGCGCGTAAATATTCTATAATTATAATAATTATGATTAACGAAAGGACGTTTTTAAAATGAAAGTATTAAATCTTATAATCGCGTTTGTTTTGATGTTTGTTGTAATGGGGGCGTTCGTTGCTTGTGAACCAACCGGCGAGCCTGACAGCTCTGATAACCCCGAAGAAGTCACTCCCGATAATTTTATCACCGCCGAAAACTTCAGGGACTCACTTGCAGGTGAGGACTATGAATTTCACCCCCACGCGATTGTTGAAAATGATTATCCCGAAATAATTTTTGACGGCGCGAACATTGTGATGAACACCGCACGCGAGTTTAAAGAGTTCGGTATTGAGCTTGGAGTTCATGACGAACAAATGCTCATAGAATATAAACGCCAAAGTTTCAACACTTATGAGCAAATTTTAAGACTGCTGTTTGACTCAAGCCACGGGGTTGGATTTAGCCTTGTAATCACCGATGACATAGAGTCTGAGATTATGCGTGACATTTCACAATCATATCCCGATGTCGTAATTAACACAGAGCAAATGCTTGAAGACAACGGCGCACTTTTTGACGACGACGGGAGTTTAAGCGCGCAAATGCTAACCGACATTGAGCTTTTAAGCGCGACGGCTCTTATAATTTCACAGGCTGTCGAAACCGCGGATTTAGTGCAGTTAAATGAGCGGTTTAATAAAGAAATATGGCGTTTAATCGATGTGTCACAACACGCTGAAGACAATCCCGAACGGGCCAATCTTGCATTATCCCATGAAATAGCTGTCAACATAATCGAAAACAATGCCGCGAAATTTATTATTCGCAACCCATTCCCCACACTAATAGAGCTTTATAATCCTCAAGAAGGTTTTGTGGGAATAGGTAGCGCGCTTTGGCAAATAGCAACAATAAATCTGTCGCTTGATGTTGGCTATCTTCCCGTGGAGGGAGCAACGCTAAGGGGTGTTCGCCCTGTGGAGGGGTTTGAGTTTTTTGCTATGTGCCACCCTGTTACGGGTGACTATGCCATAATTGCGGCAAACAACTCGCCTGCCACACGAAACCTCACGTTTACCATGAGAAATTTCGCGAAAGAAGATGCGGTTGTGTTCGTTTGGCTCACAGCAGGAAAAGAATATGACGACCAGGAATATTACGATGCCTATTTTAATAACACCGAGACATTCCACCCTGTGGAGTTTGGGTTAGACAGATATGAAGATGAATTTTACGCATATGAAGAAGACGATGATGATGACACGCTGCCTGTCCCCTATTCATTCTCTTACACGTTCAGACCGCGTTCGTTGACAGCGTTCACCACTAAAAGGCTCACCGAATGGACAATGTTTAGCGACTATACAGTCTGGGATGTTTACAGTGAAATGACAGAGAGTTGGTGATTGTCGCTGAATTGTCTAAAATTTTTCTTGCATTTTTAAAAGAAATATGTTATCATAGGTTAGTAATAATAAAGAAGGGGTGGATTTATGTACAATTATTCAAAAGAGAAGTTGAACGAGTTAAAGTCAGAACTTGAAAAAAAACATGAAGAGTATAAGGCAAGGGGGTTGGCTCTTGACATGTCGAGAGGAAAACCGGGGCCCGACCAGTTAGATTTAACAAACGAGATGTTAATTCACTGTCTTGACGGCGACCATTTGTCCGAGGACGGATTTGACTGTCGCAATTACGGGATTCTTGATGGTATTCCCGAAGCTAAGCGGCTGTTTTTGAAAATGTTGGGCGTTGAGATGAGCGAGATTATAATCGGCGGAAACTCCAGCCTTAAATTGATGTACGATGCGGTTGTTCGCGCGATGATTCAAGGTGTTTACGGAGGAAAACGCCCCTGGTTAACAGGTGGTGCAATCAAATTTTTATGCCCGTCACCGGGATATGACCGCCATTTCGCCATCTGTGAAAAACTCGGAATCGAAATGATTATAGTTGACATGAAAGCCGATGGTCCCGATATGGATGCGGTTGAAAAATTAGTGAGCGAAGACGAAGCTATTAAGGGCATTTGGTGCGTCCCTCTCTATTCAAATCCCGATGGCATTACCTATTCAAACGATGTAGTCAAGCGATTCGCCAACTTAAACCCCAAAGCTGATGATTTCAGAATTTTTTGGGATAATGCCTATCTTGTGCATTATATATACGAAGAGGTTGACTCACTTCTTAACATATTAGACGAGTGTAAAAAAGCGGGCAAAGAAGACATGGTTTATATCTTCTCGTCTACCTCAAAAATTTCGTTCCCGGGTGGCGGATTAGGCATTATGGCAGGTAGTGCTAATAACATGAAACTCACAAGAGAGCAAATGGCAATTGAAACAATAGGTCACGACAAGCTCAATCAGTTAAGACATGCCAAATTCTTTAAGGATTATGACGGCATTATGGAACATATGGCTAAACATCGCGACATTCTTCGTCCTAAATTCAAAATGGTGTTAGATACCCTTGATTCAGAGTTGTCGGGGTTGGGAATTGGCAGTTGGAATAAGCCGTCGGGCGGCTATTTTGTGTCATATAACGGTATTCCCAATACCGCTAAACGCATGGTGGCTCTCTTGAAAGATGCCGGGGTTGTAATGACTCCCGCAGGGGCGACATTCCCTTACGGAAAAGACCCGTTAGACCGCAATGTGCGTATTGCCCCGACTTTTCCGTCTGTTGAAGAATTGAAAAGTGCTATGGAAATATTCTGCAACAGCGCGAAACTCGCCGCAGCTGAATCATTGTTAGCACAATAAACCGATTAATGAATATAATATAGCAGTTACGATTAAAACCGTAACTGCTATAGAACTGCCTGTAGCACAATGGATAATGCGTCAGACTCCGACTCTGAAGATTTCCGGTTCGAGTCCGGACAGGCAGGTGATGACAATTGACAATGTACAATTGACAATTGAAAATTGAAAATTGACAGTTAACAATGTACAATTGACAATTAACTAAAGGAGAGCTTGATTTATGTTTGGAGCCAAAAAGTATAAAGTTCCTAAGGCACTCACCCCGACAATCCTTAAAATGAAATTAAAAGAGCAACAACGACTTTTAAGCGAATTTAAGGCGATTGAATATGATATAACTAACTATAAATTAGCGAGTGAAGCTATGAAAATCGCGCTTTGGCGAATGGACGTGGTTGTTGATGACCCGGTTAATTTAGATAATCGGTTTGTTTGGTCGCCTGAATTTCGCGCTATGCTCGGCTTTTCGGATAAGAATGACTTTCCTGATGTGCTTCGCAGTTGGTTTGAGTGTCTGCACCCCGATGACAAAGAGGTGTCGCTTAAGGCTTTCGCCTCTCACATAAACGACCGCACGGGAAATACGCCGTATAATATTGAATATCGCCTGAGAAATAAAAACGGCGAATATCGCCATTATGACGGTTTTGGAACGACTTTGCGCGACAGCGAAGGCATACCGATTAGGGTGTCGGGGGCGATAAGAGACGTTACCGAAAAAAAGCAAGCGCAAATAGCACTTGAACACCGTGAGAAATTGTTGCTGGCGTTAAACGAGGCCGCCGTTGCTTTTCTTTCTCAAAGTAAAAAAAGCTTTACCGACACAATGATGGGCAGTGTCTCTCCGATTGCCGATGTCACGGGGCTTCACCGCTTGTCTATATGGCGTAATATCGAAAAACCAAGCGGCTTATACGCACGCCAACTCTACAGGTGGGACAGAGAATCCGGTGGAACCACCACCCCACAACCACTGCTTCAGGGAGACGTTCCCTTTTCAAAACTCGCACCGCGTTGGCCCGAAATATTTAAGAACGGCGATTCTATAAACAGCCCGACAAAACTACTTCAAGAAGCTGAGATGTTAAAGTCTTTCGGCGTTGTTTCAGCTTATATAACACCATTATTTATCAACGGGTTTCTTTGGGGGTTCGGGCTTTTTGAAGACCGCAAGAACGAACGATTTTTCGATGAAAACGTTTCAGAAATATTGCGTTCGGCGGGCTATTTGTTCGCTAACGCCATTATCCGCGATGAAATGGAGAGAGAAGTCGCCAAAGCTAACGCACGCTCAAAAATCCTTCTTGACAAAACCCCGTTGTGCTGCCAATTGTGGGACAACAATTTCAAAAAAATAGACTGCAACGAAGCGGCAGTAAAGCTGTTCGGGTTTAAAGACAAACAAGATTATTTAGACAGATACCACGAGCTTTATACTAAAACTCAGCCCGATGGTCAAAAAACCGAAGAAAAAGCAATTAAAAGCGTAAAAAAAGCCCTTGATGAGGGCATTCATGTGCTTGATTGGACATATAAAATGCTTGACGGTTCACTCATGCCCACTGAAATTACGCTGATTAGGGTTGAGTATGAAGATGGTTTCGGCGTGGCAGGTTACACTCGCGATTTGCGCGAACACGAGAAAATGATGAAAGAAATCAATCATCGTGACCGCCTTCTGCGCGCGGTAAACAGCGTCTCAAACGTGTTGCTGACAGCCGAAAACAACGCGCCGTTTAAAGACGTGTTGCTTGAAGCAATGGGAATAATCGGGCAAGGCGTAAATGCCGACTGCGTTGAAATCTGGCAAAACACCTTCAAAGGAGGAGAGCTTCACGCTATCATGCGCAGCTATTGGGTGCGTGAAAGAGATAATCGTCTTATTACCGACATTACCGTAAAAAAATTCGCCTATAACTCAACACCCGGCTGGGAGGAGAGAATGTCGCGCGGTGAGTGCATAAACGGCCCTGTTGAACATCTTGCTGACCGAGACCGCGACTTTCTAAGCAAATTCGAGATTAAATCAGCACTAATCATTCCAATTTTCATAGAAAATAATTTTTGGGGAATGTGTTGCATTGATGATTATACAAAGCAGCGTGTTTTTTCCGAAGAAGAGGTAAACATTCTGCGCTCATGCGGCCTGCTTTTTGCTAACGCCCTGCTCCGCAACGAAATGGTAGGGGAGATTGAACAGCAGTCACTCAAACTCTCAATTCAAAAAAACACACTCCAAACTATGATTAATTCAATGCCAGACTTTGTGTTCGGCAAAAATTTAAAATCAGAATACACATTGCTCAATCTTTCTGCCGCTAAATATCTAAACGTCAACGTATATGACGTTATAGGTAAAGATGATATAGACGGGTTGCATTTTCCCCCTGAAATTGCAAAAACAATGATTGCGCAAGACAAAACCATTTTTGACAGCAACGATAAGTTTGTAGATGAGCATTGGATACCCGCCTATGACGGCTCTTTGAGATATTTTGAAACAACCAAAGCCCCGATTATACAAGACGGTGTAACAATCGGGCTTGTGGGTGTTTCGCGCGATATAACCGAAAAAACAAAGATGAAAGAAGATTTGCAAAAAGCACTTGAAACGGCAACCACCGCCGCTAAGGCGAAGGGGGACTTTTTGTCTGCCATGAGCCATGAAATGAGAACGCCCATGAACGCAATAATAGGCATGACGGCAATAGGAAAAAGGGCAACTTCTACAGCAGAAAAAAATGACGCGCTCAAGAAAATAAGCGATGCATCTTCTCACCTTCTCGGGGTAATCAATGATGTTCTTGATATGGCTAAAATTGAGGCAAATAAATTAGAGTTGTCTTCAATCGAGTTCAGTTTTGAAAGAATTCTTAATAAAGTGATTACAATAGCTAATTTCCGCATAGACGAAAAACGGCAGCACTTCTCTGTCGATATAGACAAACACATTCCCTCATTTCTTTTTGGAGATGACCAGCGTTTGGCTCAAGTCATCACAAACATTTTGTCAAACGCGGTAAAGTTCACACCCGAAGGCGGCGAAATCAGTCTCAAGGCTGTTTTGGAAGATGAAACCGATTCGATTTGCACGTTGAGGATTGAAATTGCCGACAATGGAATAGGAATCGCTCCCGCGCAACAAAAGAAGCTTTTTGATATGTTTGAGCAAGCCGAAAGCGGAATCAGCCGCAAATACGGCGGAACAGGCTTAGGGCTTGTAATATCAAAACGCATTGTCGAGTTAATGGGCGGTGAAATTTGGGTCGAGTCTGAACTTAACAAGGGCGCGCGGTTTATCTTCACGCTCAAGGCACGCCGCGGAAGCAAAAGCCCTGCATCTCTCCTCGCACCGACAATAAATCAAAATAACGTACGCGTTTTGGTGGTGGATGATACTATTGAAGTTC
Organism: Oscillospiraceae bacterium; assembly: GCA_009777445.1. Taxonomy (GTDB): domain Bacteria; phylum Bacillota; class Clostridia; order Oscillospirales; family Ruminococcaceae; genus Ruminiclostridium_E. Next base: position 29,436 of record WRLV01000014.1, read on the forward strand.
ACGCTCAATTTTTAGAATTGTTTAAAAAGATGAATATAAAATGCGACGTTGCTTCAGATGGGCACGAGGCTTGCCGCATTATAGAAGAGAACGAAAGCTATGACATTTATTTCATAGATTGGGGTATGCCCGGCATGAACGGCATTGAGTTGACAGAAAAAATCAGACAACTCCGCGATGGAAAACAAGCGGTTGTAATCATGATAACAGCTATGGACTGGGATAAAATTAAAGGCGATGCGTGCAAAGCGGGGGTGAACAAATATCTGCTCAAACCACTTATGGCATCAACCATTATTGACTCGATAAACGAATGTTTAGGCATCGAAAAAATCGCAAAAAATCGCCATAAAGAGGAAGAAGAAGGTGAGTTTTCAGGCAAAACACTTTTGCTCGCCGAGGATATTGAAATTAACCGCGAAATATTAACGGCGTTGCTCAAGGACACGGGCATTAAAATTGATTACGCCGAAAACGGTGAAGAGGCATTGGGTATAGTAGAAAAAGAACCCGATAAATATGACGTTGTGTTCATGGACGTGCAAATGCCCAAAATGGACGGTCTCGAAGCAACACGCCGTATTCGCGCACTGCCAACCGAACGCACGCGTGAATTGCCAATCATAGCAATGACAGCAAACGTCTTTAAAGACGACATCGAAGCATGTCTCGCAGCAGGAATGAACGACCATATCGGCAAACCCCTTGATATAGATAAAGTAATAGAAACGCTTCGGAAGTATTTATATAGTTGACAGTTGACAATTGAGAGTTGACAGTTGTGGTGTCCGCTTGCGCGGACGACTTGTAGGGGACGGGCTTGCCCGTACCGAATTTGACAAACATTTGACAAATGCGGTAAAGTGTGGTATACTATACAAAAAAGAGAGGTGATTGCGTTTTATGACTGAACTCGAATATAAATTCACTTATGACCTGCTGTTCAAGATGGTCTTCACAAAGCATGTTAAATTGCTAAAAAGTCTCGTAGCCACGCTACTTGGGCTTGCTCTTGACAGCATTGAGCTGTTTCAAATTCGCAACCCCGAAATTCCACCTGAAACATGGGGCGACAAGTTTTGCCGTCTTGATATTAACATGATAGTAAACGGTCTGCGGGTTGACCTTGAAATTCAAATCAATGACGAGGGCGACTTTCCGGAACGTTCGCTTTATTACTGGGCTCGTGAGTATTCTACAGCTTTACAAGAAGGTGAGACCTACTCGGATTTACCGAAGACGATTATTATCAGCATAGTAAATTTCACGATGTTTAAAGATTATTCCGGCTTTCATTCAGAGTTTCACGCACTTGAAGCCACTCGTCATACACAGTTAACAGATAAATTTTGTCTGCATTATTTCGAGTTGCCTAAACTGCCATTGGAAGCTTTATCTAAAACCGATAGGCTCAGATTATGGCTTGCATTGTTCAAAGCAAAAACTGAAGAAGATTTGAAACAAATTGAAGAGTTGGGAGTTGATGAAATGCAAGAAGCGATTCAAGCTTATAAAACAGTTGCCGCCACTTCCGAGTTCAAGGAAGTCGCACGTCTTCGTGAACGAGCGAGATTTAATGAAGCATCGGCTTTACGGAATGCAGAGAGGAAGGGAAGGCGTGAGAGGAATATTGAAATTGCACGAAATTTATTAGGCACAGGCTTACCGCTCGACCAAATTGCGAAGGCAACAGGATTATCCAAAAAAGAAGTCGAAGGCTTGCGAGGGTAACACATATTTTTGTGTAAAATAGCAAAACCAAGCTTTCAAAATAATTAAAAAGTAAATTTCATAAAAAGGGTTGAAAAAATTAATAAACTGTGATATAATGGTACTATTAAATTGGAAAGGCATGGTTAAAGGCAGATGAAAAACAAAAACTTTTTCTTAGGGGTGTTGGGGATTATTGCGGTTATCAGCGGTGCGATAATAACGCTTTTATTGCTTAAAGACAAATTTAGAAGGCGCGGAGAATTTGACTTTGATGAGTTTGATGAAATATTTGAAGGTGATGACGAAGAATTTGAGCATTTCTTTGACACTGACGATGAATTTATGGATGGGCTTGAAGGAGATAATGAGCCTATAATTGAAGGCTGATACAGTTGACAGTGGACAGTTGAGAGTTGACAGTTATTGTGTCCGCTTACGCGGACGGATTTGAAATGATAATATGTTTACGGGAGCTGTTTTATGACGGCTGAGAGGGTGTCCGATAAGACACCGACCGCACCTGATTTGGATAATGCCAACGTAGGGAGAAATTTTGTGCTTTAAGCGCGCTCTCAACGGCGCGCTTTTTTGTTGAATTATATATTTTTTAGGAGGAATGTCATGAGCTATAAAACACAAATGCAGGCGGCGAAAAACGGGGTTATAACAGAGCAACTCAAAATTGTCGCGTACAAAGAGGGAATATCTGAAGAGAGCTTAAGAGCGCGCGTGGCGGCAGGGGCTGTTGCCATTCCCGCCAACATCAACCATAAGTCTTTAAGCCCCGAAGGGGTGGGAGAGGGGTTGCGCACAAAAATAAACGTCAACCTCGGCGTGTCGGGCGACTGCGCCGATTATTCAAAAGAGTTCGACAAAGTTAAACTGTCAATAGAACTGAAAGCTGAAGCGATTATGGACTTGAGCAATTACGGCAAAACTTTTGAGTTTAGAAAACAATTGATTGAACACTCGCCCGCCATGCTCGGAACGGTTCCCATTTATGATGCCATAGGCTATCTCGAAAAAGAGCTTGTGAACATAAGCGCGCAAGACTTTTTAGATGTCGTGGAACTCCATGCGCGCCAGGGGGTTGACTTCATGACAATACATGCGGGAATCAACCGAAAAACCATATCTGTGTTCAAAGAAAGCGGCAGATTGATGAACATTGTCTCGCGGGGCGGCTCTCTGCTTTTCGCGTGGATGGAACTCACCGGCAGAGAGAACCCGTTCTATGAATATTACGATGCTGTAATGGATATCTTCAGGAAATATGATGTCACAATAAGCTTAGGAGATGCGATGAGACCGGGCGCGATTGCCGACAGCACAGACAGCTCACAAATAACCGAGCTTATAGAATTGGGGCTGCTCACTAAAAGAGCGTGGGCGCGTGACGTTCAGGTTATGGTTGAAGGCCCCGGGCATATGGCAATCAATGAAATTAAGGCGAACATGGTTCTGCAAAAGCGGTTGTGTCACAATGCGCCGTTTTACATATTGGGGCCGCTCGTCACCGACATTGCCCCCGGATACGACCATATTACATCGGCAATAGGCGGAGCAATCGCGGCGGCGGCAGGCGCGGATTTTCTTTGTTATGTCACACCGGCAGAGCATTTGCGGCTACCGGATTTGCAGGACGTTAAAGAGGGGATTATAGCAGCTAAAATTGCGGCTCACGCGGCTGATATTGCTAAGGGAATACCAAGTGCGCGCGTTATTGACAATAAAATGTCAAAGGCGCGCAGAGAGATTGACTGGGAAGAGATGTATAAACACAGCATAGACCCCGAAAAGGCAAGACGATATCGCGAGAGCGTGCCGGTTGAGAACGAGAGAAGCTGTTCAATGTGCGGCAAAATGTGCGCTGTGAGAACAACCAACGCCATTCTTGAAGGAAAGGAATTAGACTTATGAAAAATAGCAGAGCCTTTAAAAAGTCAATAATGCTGTCAATGTTTGTCGCCATAGGTGTTGTCATTTCGCCAATCTTGCGTTTTGAGGGGTTCGCCCCCACGGCGCACCTTGTGAATGTCGTCTGCGCCGTGTTTTTAGGGCCGTGGTACGCATTGGCTAACGCCTTCATTACAGCAATTATTCGTATGAGTGTAATGGGTATTCCTCCTCTTGCAATCACCGGTCAAGTTTTCGGCGCGCTGTTAGCAGGTATTCTGTACAAGTTAAGCAAAGGCAAACTATTCGCCGCAACCTTAGGCGAGGTGGTGGGAACGGGTCTCATCGGCTCAATAGTGTCTTATCCTGTAATGACACTATTTGTCGGGCGGCCGGATTTGTTCTTGTTTTTCTATACCCCGAGTTTTACCATAGCAAGCATAATGGGTGGGAGCATCGCCTACATATTACTCAAAATTTTGTCAGTGAACGGCAAGTTAGCTGAAATACAAATTGAACTGACCGGCAAAACATATGAGAAGCCTAAGAAAGAAAGGGGAATAAAAAGCAATGAACTACCGCGAGAATCTTGACTTGACTCTTTATTTAGTAACCGACCGCCCCAGCACAAACCTTACTTTTGAACAACTCTTAACAAAGGTGGAACAGGCATGCAAAGGCGGTGTCGGCTTAGTGCAATTAAGGGAAAAAGAATGCACGACACAAGAATATATTAACATGGCGAAAAGAATGATGGAAGTTACCCACAAATATAATGTCCCCTTAGTGGTAGACGACCGCGTTGACGTGGCACTTATCGCCGAAACAGACGGCGTTCACGTGGGGACAGATGACATGAGTGTGGCAGATGCAAGGCGGCTTTTGGGCGAAAGTAAAATAGTGGGTTCAACAGCAAAAACCATTGAACGCGCACAAAGCTCAGAGAAAGAGGGTGCGGACTATCTCGGGACAGGAGCGATTTTTGAGCCGACAGTCAAAGTAAAAACCCACAGAACAAGTATAGAAAAATTAGGTGAAATCGCAAGAAGCGTAAAAATCCCAACAGTCGCCATAAGCGGCATAAACAGAGGAAACATAGAGCAATTAGCCAACTCCCCCATAGCAGGGATTGCAGTAATAGCCGCAATCCTCGATGCCCACGACAGCGAACTTGAAACGGTTTTGTTGAAAAAAGAGGTAGTTAGGCAGTTGAGGGGCTTCAAGTCTGCGCCCCTTTAATTAAACTCAAAAGTGCCGTTCCTTGTTTTTGATATTCTTGTTCGATTGTGTGGGTTGAAATTTCGATGTTGCTTTTGTTTTCGGTGAACGAATCGAGTGCCGCCGCCTCACTTATGTCGGAATGTGCTGATGCGAAGCGTAAAGCCATATCAAGGCTTTGAGCGAACATTTCCGATGTGTGAGCGGGATTTGCGGCGTGCAACAGACGAAAAACCCGATAAACAGCAAGATTTAAAATCCTAATAATGCTCGCCGTCAGAGTTTGGTTTTTAATTCGTGCCGCAAGTGAGAAGACAATATCAAGCCCACTTATTATAATTCGCTTTGACATTGCCGTTGAAAACGAGCCTAATTCGCGGTCTGCTTTTACATCTTTTGGAACTAAATCCTCTTTCGCGATAACGCTCCCGTCACGCGCGGCTGTTCGCCCTAATAAATAATCAGCAGAAACGTTATAATAATCAGCCGCACGCACTAAAAAAGCTAACCCACATTCCCTCTTACCCTTTTCATAATGCGAAAGCAACGCCTGGTTGAGCTTTAAATCCTCAGCCGCTTGCTTTTGGCTGATTTTTTTCTCCTTGCGCAAAAGTGTCAAAACTCGCGGAAAATCCATATTCATCTTTTCAACCTCCAAGAAAGAACTTCCAGTATATTATACACCATATATTTCAAAAAGTAAAGAAAAAAGAGGTAATTTTGTGGTTTTTAATGAAACGCTAAAGAAAATAGCAAACTATGTCGAAAAGCCTAAGCTTTTGTTGCACAGTTGTTGCGCGCCTTGCAGTAGCTATGTGATTAGCGTGTTGACTGAAATTTGTGATGTTTGTGTTTTTTATTTTAATCCGAACATTTCGCCTGTTTTGGAATATGAAAAGCGTTATAGCGAACAAATTCGGCTGTTAAACATTTTGAATATAAAGCACATTGAAACGCGTTATGAGCCGCGTGAATTTCACAACGCCGTTTGCGGATTAGAAAGCGAACCCGAGGGCGCGAGACGTTGCGACGTGTGCTTCAAGCTAAGGCTTTCTGAAACCGCAACCGTTGCAAAAGAAAACGGGTTCGACTTTTTCGGGACAACGCTGACAGTAAGCCCCCATAAAAACGCCGAAAAAATAAACGCAATCATGAAGCAAATAGGCGAACACAAAAAAATAAACCCCCTTTCAGCAGATTTCAAGAAGAAAGACGGTTATAAAAAATCAATAGAACTGTCAAAAAAACACGCACTCTATCGGCAGAATTATTGTGGATGCAGGATGGCAGTTGACAGTTGACAGTTGACAATTGTAGGGGACGGGCTTGCCCGTCCCGATTTTTTTGCCCGTCCCTCACAATTAACGTTGGTTTTTAATGCAGCTGCAAGCGTTCAATTTCCTTATGTGTCAAGCCAGTGGCTCTTTCAATTTGCCACATAGGCATATTCATTGCGATAAGGTTTCTCGCAACCTCGGCATAACCCTCTCTACGCCCTTCAATAATCCCCTCTTGCTTAGCTCCACGAACAAACATATTATGGTCACGCCGTGCCTTCTCCCTACGTTCATACAAATCACGCGCCTTTTCATCGGCAGACAACTCACGCAATCTGACAACAGTCGGTTGAAATTGCGGATTTCTTTCAGCAATCATGGCTAATTCCTCCTCTGTTTCGGCGTTAATAAACTTTGCCCAATCGTACAGTTCTGTGCCGTCCGTATCAATCGGCAATTTACTTAACTCAAGCGTATGTATTTCCAACAAATCAGAAAACTCAACGTCCGATTTTTGGTCAAACATTACGAAACGATGATGATATTCCGGGCTATCAGCAATCAGCGTTTCTTCCGTAATTATTATGCTTATAACTTTCTTAATCGTGTCATAATTATCACCGCTGCCCATTTGTTCTGTTATGAGCT
>WRLV01000015.1 GCA_009777445.1 Oscillospiraceae bacterium
GAGAAGTTAATCCTGCTACCGGGCAACCCGGGGTGAAATCAAGCGCGATTATGTTAATGCTGTCTTTGGTTGGTATTATAATTGCGGTAAGAGTGCGAGGAAGAAAAACTCAACAATGACATTCCAAAAAAACCAAACACCGCCCGACACTTGTGTGTCGGGCGGTGTAGCTGTTATAATTTTAAATCCGTCGCCGCAAGGCGACACCATAACTATCAACTCTCAACTGTCCACTGTCAACTGCCGTCAACTACAAGACCCACCCAAGATAGAAACGCCGTTTTTCTTGATGTGTTGCAAATATCTTGTTTTAGCTTCGTGGAATTTATATCGCGGAACGGGAACTTGCATTCCTCCTTTAAGAATAAACATGCTTGATGTAAGTTTTTCGACCATTTCCATGTTCAGCACGAAAGATGTGTGAGGGTGTAAAAACCTTTCGTCTTTTAATATATTGCCGACAACTTTCGAAAAAGGCAGACGAAGCTTACGGCTTATTAAAATCTCGCCGCTTTTCAAATGAACTTTAACCGAACGCTCAAACGTTTCAATTAAAACAATTGTAGAAAATGCTATTCTTACCTTTCCGCCCGGGGTTGAGAGCAACATAAACTCTTCTTCAAGGTTAAGAGAGTCGATTGTTTTTTCCATAACTCGGAAGAAAACCTCTTCGTCAATAGGCTTTAAGATGTAAGCGGAGGCAAAAATATTGAAAGCGTTCATCGCATAATCGGCGGTTGAGGTGAAAAAGACAATCGGAACATCTTCGTCATTCATCCTTATCTTTGCCGCAAGCTCAACACCGTTCATTTTCGGCATCAAAATATCAAGCAAAAAAATCTGAAAATGTTCTTTTGCTTTAATCGCCTTCAAAAGCTCACTCGCGCTTGAAAATTCGCACGCACTCAACTCAATTTCAGGGTGAGCTTCTTTAAACCTACCTAAAAGATTTAAAACAATTCGTCTTTGTATCAGGTCGTCTTCACAAACCGCAATACGCAACATAAACACCTCACATTTCTACCCCTAAAGGATTTCCCGATAATAAATATAAATGAACACTATTTCATTATAACATAAAAGAATAGTTTTGTATATAGCAAATTTAACTATAAAATATATTAATTTCGCCCATTAAACGGCATTAACCGATAAATTTCAACATATAATAAAGATGTGTTGATTTTATTATTTACAGATAAGGAGTTTTTATTGTATGAATAAATATTTTTTGGGTGGAATGACTGCGTTCGGGTTTTCAACAAAGTTCGGTGAAATGATAAACGCGCCCGGAAATTACACTTATATTCTTAAAGGCGGGCCCGGCACGGGAAAGTCAACCCTAATGAAGAAAGTCGCCGCTCATTTCAAAGCCGATGAGAGTACCCTTTATTATTGCGCATCCGACCTCAAATCAGTCGATGCAGTGAGCATTAAGGCAAAAACCGCCGACAACAGCATTATTATAGTTGACGGAACTTCCCCCCACGTTTTTGAAGCGCAACTGCCGGGTGTCGCCCAGTGCATAATCAATTTAGGCGATTATTGGCATAAAGACAAATTAGAGCCGCACTCAGCCCAAATAAGAGCACTCACAAAAGAAAACCAAAAACACCACCGTCGCGCAAGACGGCTAATTGCCGCCTTCACGCAAATTAAAGACAGTGTTTATGAACAAGCGCGTGAAAATTTAAAGCTAAACCCCTTAGAAAAGGCGGTTGCACGGCTTATGGGTGAACATGACGGAGTTAAAAAAGAGGGCAAAATCTCATATAAACAACTGTCTGCCATGACCGAGCGTGGGTACATGACACTGCCGGTTAGCGGCTATAAGAAAATCGCTTTCATCGACAAGTCGGGCGCGGCGGCGGTGGCAGCGTTAGAGAAAATCGCGGTAATGTCGATTTTACAGGGCTACGACATAATTTTAAGCAAATGTGAAATGTATTCGCGAAGCACGCCTGAGCATATTCTGATTCCCGATTTGAAGTTGATGTTTAGCTGTTCGCCGTCAGAATCAGCCGCTTGCGCCGATGAAACCGCTATTTCGGAATGTGAATGTGCAGTCGAACACAGACTAATTGATTGTCAAGAGTTTTATCTAACCGGCGAGCCGCCGGTGGCAGCCGGCGAGCCGCCGGTGGCAGCCACCGAGCAACCGGTAACAGATTTTGGCGAGCGACCGGTAGCAACCGCCGAGCCGCCGGAGTTTAAACTTTTAGAGACGTTAGAAGCCGGAATATCAGCGTGTATAAAAGACGCACTCAAAGTCCACGATGAGCTTGAAAAATTCTATATCGCCGCATTAGACACACAGGCCCTCGAAAATCTCACACAACAAATCATAAGCGAAATAGCCGAACGCGCGTTTATTTAAAGTTAGCGAAATAGAGAACTAACCACGGGAAACACACCCGGAAAATCATTTCTTATCCGCTCTTTGCATTTGTTTAAGAACTCGCCCTTGATTTGGGCGTTTTCTCTTAATACCCTTTTCGCGCCCCAAAGGTGGGTGAAACGGTTTTGGTTTAGTTTATCCATAAGAACCTCAATCGGCATTTTCAACTCATCGGCACATATAGATAACAAACGTTGTTCGGCAAACACCATTCGGCATAAATAATCATCGCATTCAACGGCGAATTTCATAAATTCTATAGATTTGTTCACGTAATATTGCTTAAAATCTTCATCCGGAAGATAAAGAAAGCAGGTGTTAAGGGGGAGAACACTTTTACTCCAATTTGGGTTAATGCTATAGTCGTTTGTTTCAAAAAGACTGAAGTCGGGGTATATATCCGGGTTAATGTCCTCGTAGTGAGCGGCGGTTATGACGGGTTTGAGGTTGAGTTTTTCCCAAACAATAAAATCGGTATCCATCATGACAATCGGGGCAGGCATTTCGCGTAAAGCCAAAAGTTTAGCCGCCGCCCAAAACATTTTGGGGTTGATGCCCTCTAAGTCGTTGCTGATTATTGGCCTTATGTCGCTCCAAATTCCTTTTAGTGACGGTTTGTTGTAATATTCAAAGGCTATATCATCAGTCAGCATAATAATATCGCCGTTTAATTTTCTCCAATTAAGCGCGGAAAGAATTGCAGTGTAAAGTTCAAACTCCTCGACTTCAAAACGATGAGTGTTGCTTTTAGCCAAATAAGGTAAGGAAGAAACCGAATGTATTGCTAACATAAAAATTTTTCTCGTTTCTCTAAATCAAATGTATGCCATAGCCAAGCAGGTTTAATGAATAAACAGTGTTCATGAATAGCGAGTTATGTGAAAAAGAGCTTGAATTATAAGAGCCTGAGCCAAATAAATAACTGAAAAAGCTGAAAAACTCAAACGCATGACGAGAAGAAAAAGAGCCTGAGCCAATCCCGCTTGACGGGAAACTTGTGATGTGAAAACTTGATGGAAAACGGCTTGTTAAATTGTGGGAATGTGTAGCGGTTTTAACAGGCGCGGCGCGTGTTTTCGGTCTTGTTTCGGGCGGTGGAGAGAAACCGAAAGAAGAGCATAGAATTTTTTCTATGTCGTGCGGTGTCGGATTGTCAACGGACTCCAACGTTTTCGCGATTTTTTCACCGCCGTGCGCTTTGAGCCAGCTGACAAGACTGCCGCCGTAATAATAGCTTTTAAGCGCGCTTAAGTCAAAAGCGGCAGTTATTTCATCGACCGCGCCGACTTTTTTTCCGCTCAGCCACAGGCAGTAGCCCATTCTCAAACCATCTCCTTAATTTCTTTAGGCAAGCTCAATCATACGTTTATATTTCATTGCCGCACCTTCAAATTCAGGCGACATTGCTCTCATGTCGGCATATTTGAACTGCAAGAGCTTGATTAATAACTCTTTTGGGATTTCTTTTTGCAAAACAGCAAGCGATTGACTGTCAAACTCGTCTGTTTGGTGTTTAATTATAAACTCAACCTCTCGCGCAACGTTGTCGGGCAGGTCAAGTCTTTGCATAATTCTTGAAGCGATTATTTTTGAGCGTTCAGGAAAACCGTAATAGTGAGCGACTCCGTTTTTGTCGATTGAAAAGCAGTCGGGTTTACCTAACGAATGAAATAATAAAGCATAACGCACCGATAAAACGGGGGCAGAATAACCGACACTCTTAAAAGTATGAGTCAGCATATCATAGTCTTGCTCTTTTCGATATTGCTCTACTGCATCTAACGCTTTGAGTTCGGGCAAAATGGTGAAAAAAACAGATTTATATTCTGTGAGAATGTCGTTTGCTCTTTTTCCGATGATGATTTTGTCAAGCGAGTTTCTAATATATTGACATTCCGAAAGACGATGGGCATTGTTGAAGAGCCATTTTTTTGTTTGAACAGCTACCTCATAAGAATAATCAGCCCCCGGCCCGTCAGCAGAACATATTCCCAAAGCATCTAAAATGCTTAATGGGTTTCTTATAAAAACATTTTCGTTGATTGCCTTTATAACCTTCGGTGAGGTAATATTTAAGCAATTCAACCCGTGGAACGGGTCAATAACCCCTTCAGTCGGGTTATAGGCTATGGCGTTGAAGGTGAAATCGCGGTTTCCGAGGTCGTCCAACAAATTCCCGTTATAAAACGGCTTTATAAAGACTGCCATCGTGCCACTGAAAACCGTTACGCCGCCTTGGTGTTCATTGATTTGACAATCCCTGAAAATATAACGAATTTGCTCGATGTTGGCGCAGGTGACGAGGTCAAAATCTATTGCCCCCGTTGATGTTATAAGTTCGCGCACACAACTTCCCGCTAAATAGACTTTGTGTGAGTGTTGCTCTAAGCGCGCGAGCATTTCAAGGATTTGATTCGGAAGTTGAACGCTTAGTCTTGGTCTTCTCTTTTTTGGGAAAGTCCCATCCATTTACACCACCCCTTCTCATTGCCCCGAAAATTCGGTTCTTAAAGCCGTAGTCTGATTTTTCCATTTGCGACAAAAAGTCTTTGGTTCTTTGTCTTTCGGTGGTCTTGTCAACAGGACACGCAGATTCTATAATCTTAAAGCCGTTTTCGCGGCAACACGCGATGATTTTATTTTCGGGAGCAAATACTAACGGGCGTATCATGGTAATGTCTTTTCGTGACAGATAACTTTTCGGTGAAAAGCACCCGATTCTTCCTTCTTTAAATAAGTTCATGATAAAGGTCTCGATGGCATCGTCAAAACTATGCCCTAACGCGATTTTGTTACAGCCCAATGATTTAGCGGTATCATGTAACGCTCCTCTTCTCATTTTAGAGCAAAGGGCGCACGGGTTTGACTCTTTTCTTATGTCAAAAACAATCTCGGCGATGTTACTGCGTATGAGGGTGAAGGGTACTTTTAGACTGTCACAAAGGGTGGCGACTGATGAATAATCTCCGTCTTCGTTGTTAAAGCGCGGGTCAAGGGTGATGGCGCAAAGCTCATAGTTAAATTCGCAAAACCTGCGCATACGGGCAAGCCCGGCGAGCAAAACCAAGCTGTCTTTTCCGCCGGAGACACCGACCGCTATTTTATCGCCGCTTTCAATCAAAGAGAACTCCTGACAAGCCCTTCTAATATAACCCAACATTTTTTGCATATTTTTATAGTACCATTTTTCTTTAGAATTTTCAACTATTTTCATGGATTTATAATAATTTTTGTGCAAAACTTATAGTTTTAAGCCTTAAACACAAGGAATAATATGCACAATTTTTATATATACTTAAGTAAAATATGGACAAGGGGTGTATTTCTATGTTAAAAAAAGCTATCGATTCGAGCGAAATAAGTTTTAATAATTTCTCACAAGAAGAGCCTGAGTTGTTTGACAACCCAAAACCCGCAAACAAAGGCAGAATTTCAATTTTGGGGATTGTCTTGCGGCAAGCTGTCATGGTGTGCGTTATTATCGGGGTGTATTTTCTGATTAAAACCTTTTTGCCCAATCTTTTTGCGGCAACCGATGATTTTTTCGAGCAAAATGTCGGACACTCGATTGTAATAACCGCTGATGATTGAGTTAAGACTATTTAAAAATTTCAGCGTTGCGTTCGATTTCTCATTCTTTGCAATAATCGCCGTGTTTTTGGCTTTTGACTATACGGGGTATGGAATATACAGCGTTATAGCCTGCTTTTTGCATGAGATGGGTCATCTTGTCGCAATGCTGATTGAAGGCGCGCGCCCATCGGGAATACGGTTTTATGGGGGAGGAATTAAATTATTATCCAACCGGGTTTTCACGAACGCCGATTATTCGATTTTTGTGTTGTTGTCGGGCAGTGGGTTGAATTTTATATTGTTTTTCTTGTTTTATTTTTTGACAGACAGGCTTTCGCTTTTCCCTTTGCTGTTCGCTGTTATGAATCTCGTGATTGGTTTTTTTAATTTATTGCCGATGGGCCATCTTGACGGCAAAAGAATTTTAGAACGCATTTTGATTAAGCGATTATCAAGCGAGAGACATTGTGCAAGAATAATAAAAATCACCGAACTAACGGTGTTTTTATCGGTATTGACAATAGCGGTGTTGTTAGTAATAAACAACAACATAAACTTCACCATGCTCATTGTGCTGGCTTATATCTTTTTGTTAGAACTGACGAACAGTTGACAGTTGACAATTGAGAGTTGACAGTTATTGTGCCTCCGGCGGCTCTGCGGTTGAGGACATTATTATGAAGCGAGGTCTGGCTTTGACTTCTTCGTATATTTTGGCGATGTATAGCCCGATAATGCCTAAGCTCAGCATTAGGCAACCGCCGATTAGCAGTAACAAAAGTATAACAGTGGGAAACCCTGCCAACGAGTATCCCATTAGGGAGCGGACGAGTGTATGAACACCTAAGATGACAGAGCCTAACAGAAGAAATGCCCCCACAATGGTGACTAACTGTAAAGGAGCTGTTGAAAAACCGATGATGTTGCTGACCGCATATCTTGTAAGGCTCAACAGCCCCCATTTGGTTTTTCCGTGAACGCGTGGCATGACAAAATATTCGAGCTTCGTTGCGCGAAAACCGACCCAAAACGACAGCCCTCTAAAGAAAGCGTTTCTTTCTTTAAGTTGCATTAATTCGCTAACCACACGCTTGTCTAACAGTTTAAAATCAGAAGAAGAGCGCATATCTAACCCTGAAAGTGCGGCAATAATGCGATAGAAAAGCCCCGAAAACACTTTATGAAAAATGGTTTCTTTGCCGCGGCGCGCCTTAATTCCCTCAACGATTTCATAGCCGTCTTGCCACAGCCTGTACATTTGAGGTAATACTTCCGGCGGATGCTGAAGGTCACAATCCATCACCACACAGCAGTCACCCTTCGCCTTTGACAGCCCTGCCCAAATAGCTGCTTCTTTTCCAAAATTTTTGCTGAAACGATAGCCGCGTATATTACTTGCGGTCTTGCTTTGTTCTTCTATTTTCCTATAGGTGAAATCTGATGAACCATCGTCAATGAAAATCAACTCAAAATCAATATTTTGAGGGGCAAGCACCTTAGTTAACGCAGGAAAGACATGTTCAATCGACTCTTCCTCGTTATACGCAGGGACAACAACAGACAACATAAATAGACCTCTTTAACTCTTTAAAAACTCAAGTTCAAGCGATTTGCCACCGGCGGTTCGCCGGTTACAAAGATATAATAAAATTAACTACTCCGAAGGTGAACATAATCGGAATAAAAAGCGCGTCTTTTTCGTATTTAACTGTGTCATTGCTGACGTATTTTTGAGGGGTTAAATCTAACTCAATCCCCGAACGATTTGAGAGGTTAACAACGAACAGCCCGTTGCTGAGATTGAGAAATTCGCCCACGGCGGCATCGGTAAAATCGTCAACTTCTGTGAGTTCTTCTTTAGCATAGCGTGAGGCAAAAATCTTGTAGGCATCGTCATCAGCTTCGATTCCGGTTTGATAGTTCATGACACCTGATATGTCTTGAAATGCCATGTGATTTACCTTAACCGTTGAAACAACCTTTGCCGGCAACGGCAAAAAGTCATCACCCACGAAGCGAATGAGATTTTTAAATACGAGGTCTAAGTAATAAATATAAATGTCTTCTGATTCTTTATTGCCTAAATCGTAAAAATCAATGGTAATTCTCGCGAGAACATTGTCAACATCATTCTTGATATCTTCTTCTGAGTATTCAGAAAGGGCGTGTGCGGCTTTATAATCTTTGAGAGCCTTCTCAAATTGCGCATTTGTAAGCGCACCGTTGTTAACCAACGCCTGTCCTAAAACAAGATAGTCGGTTGGTTGTGAAGACAGCAGTCGTTCAACGTCCTGTGATTTCAAAAACCCCATATCAACGGCAAGGTCGCCTATTCTTTTATCAGAGGTAGCTTGAGCTTGATGAACCTGCTCAACCTGTTCAGCTGTCATCAAGCCGGCGTTTATCGCAAGCACACCGAGCCTTGTTTTAGTGTTTTTCTTATCCTCAAGCGCGGTTTTGAGGGTTTCTCCCGATACAATCTTTTGATTTAAAAGATAACTCCCGAAAAATTGCGTAAACATAATCTCACCCCTTTGCTATTGATTCAAGAATTTTAAGAACTTGTTCGTTTTCGATTGGTTTTTGTATAAACTCAAAGGCCCCGGCACTTATCGCTTCGGCAAGATTGCTCTGTGTTCCCACCGATGAGACCATGACAACTTTAGCGTTCTTGTCGAATTCCATAATTTCACCAAGAGCCTGAACACCCGTTTTTTTAGGCATAACAATATCCATAAGCACTAAGCTCGGCGTGTGTTCTTTGTACTTATCCACTGCCTCTTGTCCATCGGCGGCATTGTGCACCGCTTTAATTTTAAGAGAGAGCAGATAATCCCTTAATTTTTTTCTCACAAAAAGTGAGTCATCGCAAATAAGCACAGACATGTCTTCAAACTGCATAACGATTTCCTCCTAAACGCTTGAATTTTTTGGCCATTACTTGTTGCCGGTGGCTTGCCGGCTAAATATACCTTCTCATTATATCACAACTTTGAATAAAGCGCAATAGTAAATCCATAAAAATTTTTCAAACTATTTAAAAATTTTTAATGGATTTAACAACATATTGTTCACAACCTCTGCCGCAATAAGCAATCCGGCGGTTGAAGGGACAAACGAAATACTTGACGGGGGCGGTGTTTTTTCGTTGGTTGGAATGTCTGTTGCGACTTTTACGGGGTGTTCGGTTGAGTATACCACCCTTAAAGAAGGTATACCCCGCTTTCTCAGCTCCCTTCGCATAACCCGCGCCAACGGACATTCAGTGGTTTCAAAAATATCGCCGACTTTAAATTTAAGGGGGTTTAACTTATTTCCTGCCCCCATGGACGAGATGAGAGACGTTCCAACCAAATGACATTGACAGGCTATCGCCAATTTCGCCGTAACATTATCAGTCGCATCAATTGCCGCATTATAGCCCTCGAGATTGAAGTCAGCTATATTTTCGGGCGCGACAAATTCGCAAAGCGCAGTTACGTTACAGTCAGGGTTTATGTCGGACACCCTTTTTCGGGCAACCTCGGCTTTATATTCACCAATGGTGGAAGTCAGCGCAATAATTTGCCGGTTTATGTTGGTAATGTCAACCTTGTCAAAATCAACTATGGTGAGTTTTCCGACACCTGCGCGCGCCAAAGCCTCAACGGCATAGCTACCCACGCCGCCCACCCCGAACACGATGACGGCTGAGTTTTTAAGCTTTTCTATACCGCTGTTGCCAATTAAAGCCATGCTTCTTGAAAATCTGTTGTTTTTCACTGTGAACCCCTATTTAAACATCTATTTAAACAATTCGGCAAAGAAACTTTTACGCCGCGCCGGAATTTTAGCCTCGGAGCAGATTAGAATAGTGTCCTCGCCGATGACTTCAACATCACACCAAGGGATTATGAAATCATCCTCACGCCCGAATAGTCCAAAGCACTTTCCTCTTCCGAAAATTATAATTTTTATGATTTTAGCTGTTTTGGTTTCAATCTCAACATCATCGGGATAACCTATTTTCGCGCCTGTTTTGATACATATTACTTCTTTACATCTTAAATCCTCAAATCTGCATACCATATAGCGCACCCTTCCAATAGTTAATACTATATTAATATGTTGAACTTAGGATAAGTATTCAATTCTTATGTAGATGTTACAAGCATCGAAAACTACGGATTAATTGCCAACTCAAGTTTCGTTGAATATTCCGCAATCTTATGTGATACCAACCCGCGAACCCAATCTTCAGCGGATTTTGTCTTGCCATCAAGATGCATAAACAAGAAACTCGGAAAGTGAGTTCGTTTCGCCATTTCAGCGTAGTCTTTGCGGGTTTCGTAGGTAGCACCATGAACTTTTTCTTGCAAAATTTTGTCAAGGTATGTAATTAGATGATTGATACGCTGCTTGGTTGCAGATATAATTTCGCTGTATTCGGGAAAATACGTGAGAAATTCTGCGGTTTCGTTGGACATAACAAGCTCTACAACTCGCGTTTCGTTTATTCCAGATATGAGCCGTGAAGCCGCTACATATGCAGGGCTCTTGACTTTAATACGGCGATATTGCGCATCTTTGACAACATAACCTTCTTCGCTGTATTTCAGCTTTTTAGCCATTTCGATTAAGTCGTCAAGACTACTGCAAGAATATGTTTTTGGTTTCGGAATGCCGATGTCAGCTTCGAGTTCTTGCGAATTCGATATATCACGAGTGCCGATGTGGTATAGTCCGGTTTCGCCGTACGGCGTAACAATCCTGTTATATGGCGAAACAAGCTCAAACATATAGATATATTGCGGATTTAGCCTGCTTGTGTCTAAATTCACGTTAGTTGCGGCGATATCAAACAGTACACGAAAATTCGGGTAATCGGCGTTGATTGTAACAAGTGCCCTTAATTCGGCATCACGAGCATCGATAGTACCATTGGTAGACACTCGCCATTCGTTGTCGTAATGCCAAAGTTTAATTAGGCTACCGTCAAGCTTTTCCTCAACAACAGCAGTATTCCAGTCGATTTTATCGGCGTAGCTTTCGCCATAATTTCCAAATTTGTAAAACGGAATACAGACAGGATTAAAATCGCTGTCAAGAATAAGACCCCGACATTCCCTAACAATTTCTTGATTAAAATCAGAATCAATTTGCGAATACTTCAACAGGATAAAACCATGTTCTTCTTTGATTTTGATATTATATGGGTCGGTTGACAGAATGTCTCGCCAGTTGGGGTGTTGCTTGATGAGGTGGATTACTTTGAGCATTGGTTTGAACCTTTCTTTAGCTATCGGTCTCATTGTAACATATCAAATTCCTTTTGTCAATCATTTTCTAAATGTCTTTTGCAGTTTCTTTGTCAATTTCAACTTTTGGAAGTATTGCTTTTTTAATTCTTCGATTTTCTTAGGGATTGTCTTTTAGCGACTTCTCATCAGTGCGGCTTGGCGTGTTATATATAACACCACCGCCCAACACAAAAGTGCCGGGCGGTGTAGCTGTTATAATTTCAAATCCGTCCGCGCAAGCGGACACCAAAATTGTCAATTGTCAATTGTACATTGTCAATTGTCCGTCAAAGCGTATAACTTTTCCCTTTAAGCTGCAGTCTTATTTTGTCTGAAATAAGTGCTATAAATTCTGAGTTTGTTGGTTTTCCTCTGCCGGTGTGAATGGTGTAGCCGAAAAAGCTGTTTAGGGTTTCGATGTCGCCCCTGTCCCAGGCAATTTCAATTGCGTGGCGAATGGCGCGCTCTACCCTTGACGATGTTGTGGAATATTTTTGCGCCACTTGCGGATATAAAAGTTTGGTTATGCTGTTCATCATTTCGACATCGTCAACGCACAGAATAATCGCACTTCTCAGATAATGATAGCCTTTGATATGCGCCGGTATTCCGATTTGATGAATTATGTCGGTGACGACAAACTCTAAATCATCGGGTGGGGTTTGGTGAACATTGTATGTCACGTTTTGAAGGCTTGTCCCGGCGGCTAAGATGTTTTCAACACGTTGCGCCAAAACGCTCGGCTCGAAGGGCTTAACCATGTAATATTTCGCCCCCGCGCTCATAATCTCGCTTTCAAGGTGAGGAGAGTCGTAGTTTGAAATTACCACCACGCTCGGCTTAGGCGTTTTTGACGTTTTAGACAACTCATTAAGTATAGAAACCGCGTCATATTCCGGCATCTTCGCCTCGATAATCAATACATCCGGCATATCGTTCAGCACCGAATCTAATATGATTTTGCCGTGTTTTGGTCGTGTAATCGCATACATTCCCTTCGCCTTGAAAACACCTGCCCATGCTAATCCCTGGTCGACAGTATCATCGCCAATAAGCACTTTTGTCTTTTGTATCATTGCAACCTCCTATAATTCTTTGGTATAGTAATATACTATCATAATAATTACAAACTTTCAATGGCTTTTCGTGGAAAGATTAGATAAGTTTTGTCGATTTTTGTTTTTTTCGACAAAATTCGACAAATCAAAGACAAAAAAACCTGCCTTTCCCGATTTATGTCGACTAAATTCAAGCTAAATATAAGTCAAATTTATAAAAAAGCACAAAAAGCCCTTGATTTTTTTGTTTTTATTTGGTAAAATAGAAAGAAGAGAGAGGGGGCGTTTAACTTAATGATTACAAAAAGCGAGCAAAATCAGCAAAAATCTCAAGTTGCCAACGAAGCAGAAAGTTCTGAGGCTCTTTTAAACGCTAAAATTGAAATTAAAAATCAACACAGAATTTTAACCGAAAACCTTAAATACGCGGCGAAAATACAAAGGATGCTCATTCCGCCCGAAAGTGTCTTTGAGGAGGCGTTTTCGGATTATTCGATTTTTTGGAAACCGCGCGACATACTCGGGGGCGATATTTATTGGATTAAACGCTTTAATGGGGGGACTGTCTTGTGCGTGTGCGACTGTGTCGGTCATGGCACTGCCGGCGCATTGCTGACTATGGTTGTTGTTTCGTTGCTTGATGCTATGGTTACACCTCAAAATTATAGAGACACTGCTCAAATTCTTTATGAGTTAGACAAAAAGTTTTTTGAAGTGTTTCGCTTTGACAACGAAGATGGGAAAAAGAACATAGAAGAGGGTTGCACTCTTGCGGTTTTATTCATCGCAAACAACGGCACTGTCAAGGTGTCGTCGGGAGGTATTCACGTTTTTGTCTGCAACGGCAGAGATGCGATTCGGGTGAGCGGTCAAAGAATATATGTAGGCGAGGGCAAAGTAAAACATAAAGACGATGTTAATACCGTTGTCATTCCCAGTGAACCCGACAATAAGTTTTACATTGCGACAGACGGTTTATATGAGCAAATCGGCGATAAGTCGCGCTTGCCTTTCGGCTATGCGCGAATGAAAGAGCTGATTCTTCAACACCACAATAAAAGACATTCCGAAATAAGCGAAGAGATTAAAAACGCCTTTAAAGAGCACAAAGGCAACCAACCGCAAAGAGATGACCTGCAGCTAATCACTTTCAATATGTGAGGTTGCGTAGTTTGAAGAATAAAAAGTTGATGTTGTCTGCTATGCTTATGGCTGTGGGGTTTGTGTTGCCTTTGCTTTTTGTCGGGCAGAGTCAAGATTTGGGGAGGTTGTTACTGCCTCTACACATTCCTGTGTTTTTATGCGGCCTTATCTGCGGTTGGAAGCATGGTTTGGCGGTTGGCTTTCTTTTGCCGTTGTGGCGTTCTTTCGTTCTCGCTATGCCGGCGATTTATCCTGAAGCCGTTGCAATGGCTTTTGAATTGGCGACTTACGGGGCGATTGCGGGAGCGTTATACTTTCTTTCACACAAAAGCGTGTTTTCTCTCTATTATTCGCTGATTGCCGCCATGATTGTCGGAAGGTTGGTTTTTGGCGCGGCTATGTTTTTGATGTTGGGAAATGATTTTACCTTAGAAATATTTTTATCGACAGCTTTTTTAACCGCTTTGCCCGGAGTATGTCTGCAATTTATTCTAATCCCCGCAATAATGGTTGTGCTGAAAGCCCGTAAATTTGATGTATGAGGTTGCCGTGTATAAAACTAATATGCAACGCCAAATCGGCGAAATGAAAGAGAACAATCAGCGGTTGTTGATTGCCATTGACGGCAGATGCGCCGCTGGAAAGACAACCCTTGCCGCGCTGTTGGCAGATGTTTATAAATGCAACGTTGTTCATATGGACCACTTTTTCTTAACACCTGAACAAAGAACCGATGCACGCCTTAAAGAGCCGGGCGGCAATGTAGACTATGAGCGGTTTTTTGAGGAAGTTCTTACCCCTTTATGGTGGAAAGCGGATTTTGCTTATCGCCCGTATGACTGTCAACGTCAAACGCTCGGCGATGAGCTTATTGTGCGTTATAACCCCATAACCATTATAGAAGGCACTTATTCATGCCACCCTATGTTTAGAGCGTATTACGATTTGCGAATGTTCATGTCAATCGAACCTGATGAACAAATCAAGCGAATAACAGGGCGCGATGGCGTTGAGCAAGCTAAAGACTTTATCGAAAAGTGGATTCCTCTTGAAGAGCAATACTTTAGCAGCTGTCATGTTGAAGAATGTTGTGACTTATTGCTACCCCGTGATAATGAATGATAATAAATAATTTTTGAAAATTTTCAACAATATTTTAGAAAAAAATATTGATTTATATGTGAAAATGTGCTATAATATTTACGGCAATTTTTTGAAATAATCGGCTATATTTATAAGGGGGTTTTAAAAATGAAAAAAGGACATTCAAAAAACAAGAGGAGATGGATTTCTCTGTTACTCGCGCTGACAATATCTTTAGGGCATATGTTACCGACAGCACATGCTGTTTCGCCGCCCGTTCTTGCCGTGACGAGTGTGGGAAATTCAAGTTCTGACGTTTATAATGTTCGGAATTTAAATGAGTTCAGAACTGCCTTGTCTAATTATGTCGGAAGCAGGAGCGACATAACCATTAATTTAACTAACGATATTACTGTTAATACTACACTTTCGATTGATGGCGAAAATTTGTTGGCTTTTCCGAGTGCTAAAAGGTCATACGGAAGCAAGCTGACGATTACAAGCTCAAACGGAAGTTCGTTGATTACGAGAGCGGGCAACCACGACACTGCCACGCTCACCATTGCGCACAAATCAAATGTTGTACTGACAAATCTGAATATTCGTAGTGATTATACTTCTTCACTCGCTATATTTGAAGTAAACGACGGTACAACTCTTACTGTTTCAGATGGTGTCACAATTGACAGCAAAGTGACGCGTGTTATGAGCAACGAAACGAATTTTTCAATCGTGGTAAAATCGGGCGGCACCTTAAACGTATATGGTGGAGATGTCAATAGCGTGAAAGTAAACAGACCTATTTCTTCTTCTGCCCGCGATGCCATTATCACTTTCGGTGGGGCTGCTACGGTAGCTGAGTATTACCTCAGCACTCACGCAACCCTCAAGCTTGGTACGGGTGACAATTCCCCTAAACCGGAGATGCTCATCGGGCTTGTCGGTTCAGGGCTTGTTATCAGCAATGTTGAACATTCTGCATTAGAGCATTTCTTCATAAAAGAGCAGTATTATGAATTGGAATACAATGAAAGAGACCGCGAAATCCTCTCAATTCACAACCCACCGCCAAGACCTAAGCCCGAACCTGTAGAACCCGAAGAACCGGAAGAAGAACGCGAGCCAAACGACTTAAACGAAAAAGCAATACTTAATGCTGTAGCAGACTTCGGAATGAATGTCAACGATTATAAATTAGATACAACATCTCACCCATTAGAAGAATTTATACCGCAACGCGGCGCAATGGGTTTATATCTTGCTGATATGAACAACCCCGGTGACTGGGAAGGCAAATCAAAGATTTTAGCCCCGATTAACCACAACCCTTCTGAAGAAACGCTTAAAATCGCTGGCGGCCATGACAATATAAAATCAGCTATGGGGCCGGGTTTGTTGTTTGATAATTCGTGGGAATATAAATATGCAGACAATTCCGCGGCAAGTAGCACGTCAAAATTCCACCCTTATTTTTCAAACTCTGTTGCCGTTGACTTTAACAATGACGGAATTGACGAAATCTTTGAAGTCAGATATTATAAAGGAACGTCTTATGTTTCTTCAAATAAGTGGGGCGAATCAACCTCTGAATATAGGATTCTGTTCACGGTCTATCAAAGGGTTGGATTAAAATATAAAGTCGTATATCAAACGACGCATTCTGCCGAAAGTTGGATTTCAAGTGTTTCCGCCGATAAGTCAAGAGGTTTAACAGCACTTGCGGCAGGTAGTTTTATTAGCAGTTACACCAATCAACAGCAGGTTGCGGTTTATATCCCGTCAAAAACAGCACCTGAGATTAGAATATACAGACCGGAATTTACTAAAAATGCGAATGGCGTTAATACAGTCAACGGTTTTGTCGTAGCAGATACTATACATCTTGATGACTATAAAGGGCTTAACAGCAGTTGGGATTTGCCGATGGTTCAGTTAGAGTCTGCAAATATGCGAGACACTCGTGTTGATGAGTTAATAATTAACATCTCAATGCCTTTGACTTCTTCGTATAAAAACCACGACCAATCTACTTATCTCTTAGTATATCGTGAGTACTCTCAGCGATTTAAAAGCGCGCTTTCTGCCAGCTCTACAGAACGTTTGCGGTTTTCAGCGGCGCAAAAATACAAACCCTTGAACAGCAATGACGACAGAGATTTAGTGTTTGTCGCCGGTTGGTCGAATACATATGATTCTAAAGATAGTGTGGGAAAACTTCAAGAAAAATATCTTTATTCTACCCTTTATTACGATGCGGGTTCGAGTGAATATAAACTTACCGGTTTTAATTCGATTAGCTCGTTGAAAAGCTTAAAGCGTGATAACTCTATGATTCCGCCCATTGCCCTTGCTGTAGGCTCTATGGTGGATACGGAGTTGCATGTATTCTTAAACGGCGTTTTGTGCAAGGCAACTTTCTCGAAAAACGGTAATGTCCCCTCGCTCACTTTGTCACGCGCACTTGACATTACATTATCAAAAACAAATTATGCCTATGTGGACAGAGCATATTTCATACCTTTCCAAAATAACAACACGCGCTTAAATCAGCTTGTTTATACGACAACAAGCCGTTCGAGTTCGCTTGGTATGGGCATTGCCGATGACCTTTCTGACTATCATATAGGTTGGATTTGGCTTGAAGATGTCAGAATAGACCCAACGACTAAAGCGACTAACTATATCATTAAGGGCGGCAAATCGACAAATAGTTTCTATTTTAGCGGTGGTGACAACGAATTTGGCTCAAGTTTTGTTTTGTTCCCGATTAGGGGAATGAATAATAATATTAATTATAAATACACAGGCAATGCTTACGCATGGTCTGAACCCATAATCGACACTATAATGACCAGCGTTCCGTATTATAGTGATGTTGATTACGGCGGCTCACCGGGTAGCACAACGGTGAGTATAACCAACAGTGATAGCACAAGCGAAGGAAAACAATGGAAAGCGGGGGCTTCGCTCTTCTTAGGCGGCTCAGCGACTTTTGGGGCTAAATTTTTAGGGCAGGAAGGAAAGGTCGGTGGCGGATTTGATTTAGAATTTATGTTTGACTGGTCTAAAAGCAGGGTGGAAACAGATACTAAATCAACATCTATAAATTTCAGCGCGGCACCCGGTGAGACTAATCTTCTTGTCAAGGCGGCTCCCACAATTATGTATACTTACAGCGTTGATTTTCCTGAAATTTTAGTCACTAAGGAATTGTACGACCAGATGAAGAAATCAGAAGAAGTAATCGATGAAGTGACTGAATCCCACACATCTATTGACGATTTAATTATTAAAGACAGCTCATTAGGAGGGGATATAATAGGCTATATCCCTGCCGGAGTTGAGGATATACAGTATTCTTTACTATATCCGCCGCTATTCAGTATAGTTTCTCTTGATGAATATAACGCGTTAGCTAAACAGCACAAAATGACACCCCTTGATATAGAAGCGGTTTATGCACATAAACCCGGCTCCCCGGAAACTTACCCCAAAGACACTGTTGATTTACGCACTATGAATGACGAAAATGGTGATGATACGCTAATGAGCAGCACACAGATGAGCGTTCGTCCCTCATCTAATTCGTTTGGGTTTGGGTTTGGAACAGACCACTCTAAAAGTATAGACCAAAGCTACAGTTTCGGCGGTTCTATTTCAGCATTTGGTTCGATGAGCGGTGAGGCAGGCGTAATTTTAAAAGTGGGTCTCGAAGGTCACTTAGGAGGGAGAGTAAGAGGTGGCGGCGGTTGGAGCACCGGCACCACAGAAGCGAGCAGCAACGCTTTCTCCTCATCAATAAGCAATCTTCCGACTTCAATCGACAATAATAATTATAACTATTCTGTTCAAATGCACTACTGGCAAAATCAAGGTAATGAAAGAATGGGTATACCTGAAGGCGTGAAGGTGATTGGTTTTACCACCGATGGTAACGGCTGGGTTAATCTTCCTGCAAATTTACCTCGAAATTTCAGGGTTGACCATACAACAAACAGTGATGCTTCATTAGCATGGGACATTCCAACAGACACAAAAGCGGAATTTTATAAGATTTTTGAAAAACCGCACAACAGAGCCGATTTCACAGAGTTACCCGACAGAATAAACCCGACAGACGGGCATTTTCTAATCAGAAACCTTGATGCCGGTTCTATGTTTGATTATGCCATACGGGCAGTAAGAACAGCCGCTAACGGGTTGGCTATTAACTCGACTTTAGGCTCACCCATCACAATTCAAACTAAAGGAAAAACAGGGCCGCACATTATAAAACCGCCAAATCACTCATACGTCAAAGAGGGTGAAACAGCGCGCTTTGAAGTCACGGCAGTTAAAGAAGAAGGCAAAACCGGGGATTTAATCTATCAATGGCAGGCATATATACGCGGTGGAAATAATGTTATAGGAAGTTGGGAGAATATAGCAAATGCGACTGCCCCTGAGCTTGTTATCGGCAATGTTACCCCCGACATGAACGGCGATTTGTTCCGCGTGATTGTGTCTCAGCAAGGCAACACGAACCCTGCTGATTATTCAAGGGCTGTGAATCTTTGGGTAAACGATACATATAACCCTGAACAGCCAAACATTTCACTAACCATAACCGACACAAACGGACAGCAAATAGAGCATATAAACGGCGATGAATTTGTTGTAAATGGCGACATAACCCTAAAAGCAAACGTTCGTGACTCAAGAAACAATACTCTTACAAACAAAGACGGCGCGGCGGTGTTTGTGGTGTTCGGACTCAATGACGGAATAATCGCCCCCTTCTTCACCGGCGAATTGGAATATAATCCGCAGACGGCTCACTTTGAATCCATTCTCTATCACAGGGACATTGACCAACGTGCGATTGTGCATATAGTTGCATTTTTCTCAAGCTATGAGCCAACAGGCCCTCAGTCCGGTTTTTTGAGTGCACAAGACATTCGTGAAATTATTGAAGGTTTCATTGCTAACGCCGCCGAAAAAGAAGAAGAACAAGAACAAGAAGCAGTGATTATAATCGTGGAAGATGAAAACGAAGCCGAAAACGAAGGCGACATTGAAAATGACATTTCTGATGACGATTATGGCGACGATGAATATGAAGACTATGGCGATGTTGAAAGTTTGCCTTTGCTCTATTCGTCTAACAGTTCCGACCCGGGTTATTATGAAGTTCGTCTTTTGGAATTCTTACATTCAAAAAACGTTTTCCCGTCAAACCCCTTAATCATAATCACTGACAGGGCGCACGCTTCAACCGCCCCAAACACTGTCGCTGAAGTAAACCCCAAAACAGGAGTTCACTCGTTTTCTATAATCACCATTATCGGCACTTTCTCTGTGGCTTTCGGCTCTTTGATGATGATTGTAAAAAGAAGGAAAAATAAAATTTAAAAAACCTATTGACAAATCCATGATTATGTCGTATAATTAACGTGAACAAAGATGTTCATTATACTTATTGCGCAGACTAAACTCTGTGGCGGTGTGTAATGAACATCTTTTTATTTGTATAGAAAACGGAGGTCTGAAAATATGGAAATAAATCAAGAGCTTATTTCTTATTTGGAAAATTTGTCTTGTTTAACCCTTTCTGAAGAAGAAACGCTGAAATTAACAGACGATTTAGGGAAGATTATTAACAGCATGGCAAAACTGTCAGAATTAGACACAAGCGCGCAACAAGAAAATGAATTCGCACCCGACAATGCAGCAATCAACCCCGGCAACACATTCCGCGAAGATATAATCCTCCCGTCATTTCCTCGCGAGGGTATATTAAAAAATTCTTTCGCGAATGACGGCGCGATGTTTATTGCGCCAAAAACGGTCGAATGAGAGAAGGTGAAATGATGACAAATAAATATAGTGCTTTAGAATTAGCTGAAAAAATTAAAGGCGGCGAAATGAGCGTGCTTGATGCAGCTGAAATGTATGTACCGCTTGCTAAAGAGAATAAGCATAATGCTTTTCTTGCTGTTGCGGATATTTCCGCGCGTGTTGAAGATGTGCAAAAACGCATAGATTCAGGCGAAACACTCTCGCCGCTTGCCGGTGTACCTATTGCCGTAAAAGATAACATATCAACCGTGGGAATTGAAACGAGTTGCTCTTCAAAAATGCTGAAGGGTTACACACCTGTTTATAATGCAACCGTTATTGACAGACTTGAACAAGCGGGAATGATTGTAATCGGTAAACTTAACATGGACGAGTTTGCAATGGGCGGTTCAAGCGAAACGGGTAATGCCGGGGCAGTCAAAAACCCGTGGGACATTACAAGAGTTGCGGGCGGCTCATCGGGTGGGAGCGCGGCGGCTGTCGCAGGGGGAGAAATACCGCTCGCGCTTGGCTCTGATACAGGTGGGAGCATACGTCAACCCTGTGCGTTTTGTGGCGTGACAGGCATAAAGCCGACCTACGGCGCGGTGTCACGCTACGGCTTGATTGCCTATGCTTCTTCGTTAGACCAAATCGGGATTATCGGGCGTGACATAGAAGATTGTGCGGCTTTGTTTGAGATTATTTCGGGTTATGACGAAAAAGACAGTACAAGCGCGCCGTTTGAGTTCACCTGCACAAATGAAACAAAAACTCCACTGAAAATAGGCATACCGCGTAACTACTTTGAAACGGGTATAGATGAAGATGTAAAGCAATCAGTATTGGCGGCGGCACGTGAATTTGAAGCGGCAGGCGCAATCATAGAAGACTTTACCATGCCGTTGACTGAGTATATGGTTCCGGCTTATTATATAATCGCTTGTGCAGAAGCATCGTCTAATCTTTCAAGATATGACGGGCTGAAATTCGGCTATCGGTGTGAAAACGCAGACAGCCTTGCAGAGGTTTATCGAATGTCGCGTAGTGAAGGCTTTGGTTTGGAGGTTAAACGAAGGATTATGCTCGGCTCGTTTGTGCTGTCGTCCGGATATTATGATGCTTACTATAAAAAAGCGTTACAAACTCGCGCGCTGATTAAAAAGGCATACAATACATTATTCAAACGCTATGACATGATTTTATCGCCTGTCGCCCCGACTGCCGCCTATAAAATAGGTGAAAATATAGATGAACCTATGAAAATGTATATGGGTGATATATACACAGTGTCGGTGAATTTGGCAGGATTGCCCGCAGTGGCTCTGCCGTGCGGTTTCAACACAGAAGGGTTGCCGTTGGGGTTTCAATTAATAGGCGACTCGTTCAGCGAAAATAAGTTGATTAATGCGGCTATGCTCTATCAAAATAGGGGGTGTTAATATGAAGTGGGAAGTAGTCATGGGGCTTGAAGTCCATGCGGAGTTGTCCACCAATTCAAAAATATTTTGCGGTTGCTCAACCGAGTTTGGAGCAGAGCCTAACAGAGCAGTTTGCCCCGTGTGTTCAGGTATGCCGGGGACACTCCCGAAACTGAATCGCGCAGTAGTGGAATATGCTGTTCGGTTAGGAATGGCTTTGGATTGTGAAATTAATAGCTGTTCTGAATTCGACCGCAAGAATTATTTCTATCCCGACCTACCCAAAGCGTACCAAGTGTCACAGTTGTACGCCCCGATTTGCCGTAATGGCTACATTGATATTGACACTAAACGTATATGTATACGTGAAATTCATATGGAAGAGGATGCAGGTAAACTAATTCACTCAGCTACAGGCGAAACAAAAATGGACTTCAACCGTTGCGGCGTGCCGTTGTTGGAAATAGTAACGCAACCGGATTTTCGCACTGCCGATGAGGTTATTGCGTATTTGGAGAAGTTGCGTGAAATATTGTTGTATCTTGATATTTGCGACTGCAAAATGCAAGAGGGTTCTATGCGTGTTGATGTGAACTTATCGGTGTCTCATGCAGGAGCTGAATTGGGAACGCGTACTGAGATGAAAAACTTAAACTCGTTCAAAGCAATCAAACGTGCAATTGAATACGAATCCGCGCGGCAAATCAGCGTATTGGAAAAGGGCGGGTTTATCGTACAAGAAACTCGCCGTTGGGACGATGAACAGGGTGAGTCATACGGCATGAGGTCTAAAGAGAACGCTCAAGATTATCGCTATTTTCCCGAACCCGATTTACCGCCGATTGTTATTGACGATGAATGGCTAAGGCAGGTGAGAGATTCACTCCCCGAGTTGGCGCACCAAAAGCGAGAGCGTTATATTCGTGATTACGGGCTGTCAGAGGGTGATGCGGCAATTCTTACGAGCCACAGTAACATATCGCAGTTATTGGAAAAAATCGTGCAATTCAGCTGTTCGCCAAGAGAGACGGCTAATTTGATTACGGGTTCACTCATGCGCTTGATGAACGCAACCAACAAACTCCCTGAAGATTTAAATATAAACGCTGAAAAAGTCGCCGTTCTCGTGCAAAAAGTCTCAAACGGCGAAATTAACCGCAATGTCTGCAACGATGTGCTTGAAGCGGTCTTTACCCACGACGTTGAACCGCAAGCCTACATTGACGAAAAAGGATTGGCAATGGTGAACGATGAGAATGTCGTTGTCGAGGCGGTTATAACAGTTCTTGCAGAGAACGCATCTGCCGTTTCAGACTATTCGGCAGGAAAAGAGAAAGCGTTCGGCTTCTTGATGGGGCAGGTCATGCGTAAATTAGGCGGCACGGGGAATCCCGATGTGGTGAAAGGTGTCTTGAGGTCACGGCTTTAACAGCGTTTCAAAATTTAACGCATTTTCTCTCCATAATTCTAAACCCAATTCTTTAGTCTTGTCGGCTATGATTTTTAAGATAGATAAAGCTTCGCTTTTGATTTGAAGAACATCTGATTTTTTGATATTAGAAACTATTTCTTTTATAGGAATTGTATTGGCATTTTCTAAATTAGCCCAATTAAAGTCGTAAAGATGGCTTGGAGTTCGTTTGCCTGTTTGGGTGTCTGAGAATATAGCCCAATTGCTGTTGTTAGTTTTTCTATCGATGTTACCTATTACTCCATCAAAGATAATTTGTGCAATTGCTGTTTTAGTAACGTCACCTGACACACCCGCTTTTTTGTAAGCTTCGATTATATTCGTAGGATTATAACCGGACACGCCAATGCCTAATTGGTCGAATTGGATTAGAGTTCGCTCTGTCGATGTCATATTTATAAGGTTTATTACTCCGCAGCTTGGTGTAAACAAATGATATTCTTTTGCAAATACTTTTCTCTCATTAATTTCCACAAAAGCGTTCATCGCCGGAATATTACATGCTTTTGCTAATTTGACTGCAAGCATTTCAGCATGAACTTGTTCAGGGTATTCGATTTTTGACATAAACGTAGTAACACCGTAATGCGGCTCAGAAAGAACTCCCCATTTTTTAGGTTGTGAACCACCCAAAACTAATTCGGGAACAGAACTTGAACTATGTTCTTTTTTAACAATATAGGCTTCAGAAAAAGGATTTAAATAAGGCGTAATGTCGTCAAATTTAATTTCAGAATCGTAGTCGTGTTTTATCCAAAAACTGTCCGACAGTGACAATCGCCGTTTGGCTTCACGCGTATGAAATCCTCCCGCTTGTTTGACAGTCTGTTCGGCTATACGATTTGTTTTCAGATATGCTCTGTTTGTTCGCCATGTCTTATACGCTTTCGCTGAATTTAAGACATCTGTAAAAGGGCATAAAACCTCAGAAAGCACTTCGTCTTTCTTAATGTCATATACGGGTATATCGCGACACATTAAAATTGCCATCAACTGTTTTCTCCTCTTGCAAAGCTACGCCGCCTGTTTCCTATGCTCGCGCACGGCGTGGTCTAACCAACTCTTCACCATTGAAAACGGGGCAGTCCCGATTTTGAGGAACTCTTCATGGAACAACTTGTCGCTGTATGCTGCGCCGAGTTGTCTTTCAAAACGCGCCCTTAAAATTTCAATCTCATAATACCCGGCGGCATAAGGCACCGGATTCATTGGGTGAGTCAAGGCGTGCTTATAGAATGTTTCGTAAAACTCATCGGAAATGTAGTCTTTGAAGAAAGCAATAGTGTCTAAGTATTCCGACAACTGCTTAAGTGTCCACCCTTGATAGTTAACCCCTAAATCGACACGAAGGAACAACGCCATGTCCAATTCTTTTTCAAGCCGAATGAGTTTTTTCATGTTATCGTTTCGCCTTAAATATTTATATGAATACAGCTCGGCGTATGTTGCCCAACCCTCTGAATATCCCATAAAGGTGTTGTATTTCCTGTAGTTTGAAATGTCATCGTTTGAATAACGCAAAACCGTCTCTAAAAGGTGACCGGGAAACCCTTCATGCGCCATAAGAGCGAACAAATAGTCATATGAAACATCGGGGTTATAATAAATCACGTTATTTATATAATCATCTATTCGCGGCAACACATACACTCCGTCTGAAAGCCCTGTCAATCCACCATCGATTTTTTTAATTTCATAGGTTATATTGGGCGGAATGTCTGGGAAGTCCTTTGACGACTCTGTTCTCAACAAAGCCATAATTCTTTCGGCAGACGTTCCACCCGTTACTACGTCAACATCAAAGCCTAACCCATCATTAGTCGAAACAAAATCAACAAATTCACGGCTGTAACTTCTCAATTTCGAGTTTGAAACAGAAATCAGCTCTTCCGGTGTCATGGTAATGCCCGCTCTTTTGAGCGCGTGTCTGTAAAACGCCTTTCCGGTGTCGAACTCGGCAATGCTTTTCGCGTTTTCGCTCCCTAAATCTTTGAGTTTTTCAAGCTCGACTATAAGCTCCCTGTAAGCGGGAGCAATTTTTTCGGTGAAAATTTTTCTGTTTTGCCTGATATAGGCATTTTTTCTCGTACTATTAATAAAAGTCAATTCGTTTATTCGTTTTGCGAACTCGACAACCATAACATTACTTTGAGTTTTTTTGAGGAATGTCTTGCACTCGTTAATTGCTTCCTCTATTGCTTCGACAGACAACATGCCGTAAACAGCCTTTTCTCTGTCAAAGCTGAAATAATCGCCAAAGAGCGCGCCGATTTGAGAGCATAGCTCTAAATAAATCTCAATGTCGTCAACATTGTTAAATTGATATTCACTAAGTAAAAGCGGCGTGTTCCCGATATATCTGAATGGTTTATGGTGGTCGGCTATTTTAGAACCCTCTTCAAATAAAGCGGCATTAAGCGCGAAAATATCATAGTCTTTGCGTTGCGCCATTGTCAGCTTTGAACGCTCAAACTTCTTAAACGTCTGCATTGCCAACCGCGCATCTTCATTATAATCCCTTTGCTTTTCAGGCTCTAACCGCCAATATATTTCTTTATAATCATCGTCATAATAGCCTTCAAACTTTTCAGGATTGGCAAGTGCTAAATTCAAATACAGGGCATCGTGCGTTATGCCGTAAACAAATTGCGTGTCCATAAATACGTCAAACTCCGCCCTCATCTTTCTCACCGATGAAGCCTCGGAGTTTTGTTTTTCCTCTGCCAACACCGTCGGCAACGTCATATTAACAACAAACACCATCGACAACAGCACTGCTGCAATGCGCTTTATAACAGAACCCATAATAAAACCACCTTTCTCAATTAAAACAAGACATTCTAATAAAACAATTATAAACCATTTAGCTTAAAATGTCAATATTTTAATTAAATTTTGGTAGTTTATTTAAAAAAATCAGAATTAACCTCTTTGAATATACTCCCTTTTTGGGTGGGGAGGCTGAGTGAAAGAGTGGGTACATAGGGTGTAAAAATACCGCTTCGTGGTGAAGCGGTATTGATATTCAATAACTCCATAAAGAGCGTTTATTGAGGGGAGATTGGTTTGTCAAAGCCATGTTCCTTGCGAGATTGCAAAAATCTTTCAATTCTCTTGGTAAGCTCCGGAGGAGTTTTTATGGCAGAACCGCCGAGGGGTACTGTGCCATCCGGGTTTGTTTTAATCGTTTTTTTAAATTGTTTCATTACAAACACCCCCACGCTTAATTTTTTTATTTTTTCACTACTGTGATTATAGCATATTTTAAAGTTTTTGTCAAGCGAAAATAATAACCTCCACGTCTTCTTCAAACGTGGAGGTTGTTTTGACTGTGTAGATGTGTTTTTTCAGGTTGGTTTCATACTGGCGATTTGCGCTTTTGCTCCGTGCTTTCCATGATTTTTCACGGTTAAAGTAAAAATCATCCCATGTGTTGGGGATATTGACGTAACTGCGTTTGCCGCGAATAAGCCCCACGTACTCACTGTTGCAAGCGTGCCGCCGCTCCTGCGTGGTTCGAATCCGCCGATAATAGCTCCAATAATGCTCACCCTCGCGGAGTTGTTTGTCTTTTTCCCACTTCGCATCACGGATTTCGCATTCTTCTTCCCATTTTTTGCGGCGAATTGCCCAACACGCTTTTTCGTATGCCGTTAAATCGAACGCATAAAGCTCATCGGTGTAATTACGGAAGTCGATAACCCTGTCGTTTTCGTCCTTAACGAGATAACCGAGGTGATAAACATCGTCCCCCATGCTCCAACGATTAGGGTATTGCCGGTCGAAAGATTGTTTGTGACGAAGTGAGTCATTGGGGTTACACATCATTGCATCAAGAATATGATTACGCTGCTCGCCATTGCGAGAATAGTAATCATGTTTTCTCACATAGGCAAAAATCTCATCTTTGCCCCCGAAGCGGCGAACCGTCACATCATTAGGTTTAATTTTCTTACGCTTGAGGTGGTCTTTCTGCTGAACTGTAAGCGGAAGAGCCGCCTCGCAATAAATATACAATTTGTACATTTTGTAATACCTCCTTTCAAGGCATTACAAACCGTCCATCTTTTTCATAAGACTTGCTCCCTTCTGTGGTTTATAGGGTCATTAAGACAATTCCGCTTGAAGACCGTCTTCATCACAAATTTTCGGTGTCCAATTCGGGACGGGCAAGCCCGTCCCCTACAATCCGTTGCCGCAAGGCGACTCCACAACTGTCAACTCTCAATTGTCAACTCTCAACTGAAATAGGTATCGGCTCAAAACCAACAGTTTTCGTTACAGTCCTCTTCATATAAGTCAAATCGGCTATATTTACCTTGCCGTCGTTGTTAGCATCCGCGCTTTTTAGCCACAGTGGTTCGGTGATGGCTTTTTTGCCTGTGATATGCTCTCTGAGCAGTGTCAAATCTTCTGCATCAACCACGTTATCTTGGTTAATGTCGCCGTAAAACATTTGGTCGGGCTGTGGTGACTCGCCGTTTTTGAGTGAAAAGAACGCATCCCAAATCCCGAACGAGGGGACGTTGTTAAGGGTGATGTTGTGATAAACCTGATTGTCGGCTAAGTCAACAAATGAGTTTCTACTCACGAAAATGCTGTAAGCCCTTATTTCATCGCCTACTATATCCACAGGCTCACCGCCGCCGGGGATTATGGTTTGCTTTTGCTCAAATATGGCGGGGTTTGTTGCAAAGTCTTTGAGTGAAATGCCGGTTGGTTCTTTAAATTCTTCAAAGGGGATTGTCACAGTGTTCATGTTAACTATGCCGGAGTTTGCCGGTATGGTGTATTCAAAGAGAACTGCCACATTGGGGTCATAAGCATTGCTTCTTCTAAACTCATCGCCGTCTCTCGGGAATGCCGCAATCGTAATCACTCCACCTTGTCTTGCGGTAATCAGCTCGCTGAATTCAAGGGTGAGGTTGGCTTTCATGTCTAAATTGTCCCCGCCTTTTTTCACAGTGTAATGAGGTTCAACAAAGTCTGTTACAGAAACATTGAGTTCAAACGAACGGTCTTTAGAGTAGTCGCCCTTGCTGACACTTGCGGTGAAGTATCCGCTTGTGTTCTTTGTTAAGGCTTTAAATTCATCGTTTATAACGACACCATTGTTGTTGATTTGCGGGTTATCTGATTTCCAGGTTATAACCGTGTCGTTAGCGGCTGACTCGGGCAGTGCTAAATTATGGGTGACAGCATTTGGCAACGCGTTATTCCCACGAAATACATCAAATGATAAAGTGCTTATAACTTGCTCAACGGCTTCTTGGTCGCTTATTGGGTCTTTGAACACTTCTAAGTCGAAGACCACTTCTTTTTCTGCCGCGCCTCTTGTTACTTTTGCGGTGAGTTTAACCTCTCCTCCTATTTCTCTGCTTACTCTACCATCGTTTGCTATAACGGCGGTATCGCTTGACTGCCAGCTAACCATAGTCCCGTAGTCGGCATTCAACGGAAGGTAGAGGTCTTCCATTCCTCCCCTTTGTGCAAAGTTTTGGGCGCGAATTGTGTTCCAGTCTAATTTAGCGGCGGCGGCCTCAACCGCGCGAGTGTCAGATGTGGTTACCGCTTTTATATTGAACGATGTCGGCGGAACGATAACCAGTTCTCCATCATCATTATAATAGTTCTCATTATAATCATACCATGACTCCGGTCCACCCGTGTCAGAGAAGAAGCACTCGCCCAATTCAGCAGTGGATTCTGCATATTCCGGAACATAAGTTTCAACAGGAATTGTGGCAAATCTATGAACACCCACATTTGTATATTTCACAATGATAGCGAATTTCGGGCCTTTCAGAACTGCCGAATTAACCTGAACAGTGTACCACCCGGGTAAATCTTCGGTTATATTGCTTTTTAATGGAATGGCTTTGCTCATATCTAAAGAGCCTATATTATTGAATTCGTCTAAAAGATAAACATCAGCCCTACCCGAAAACATATACAGTTTAATCGCGCTTAATCTTTCGTCAGTAGCAGTTAAATCAAAAACACTTGCCCCGAAAATTTCAGGAGTAAATAAGTGGTCTGAAAATCCGGTGTTTCCTAATGGGTCGTGTTCATAGATTTTCTCACTTTGGTCATATGACTTAACGCCGTCAACCACCCACGTGTCGAGAGGGAAGCGTGTGTCTTCATATGAAATCCAAAATAAGCCATCGTTACCCCAGTCGCTACCCCAACTGTTTTTCACCAACCACGCGCCGTTGGCGGTGGGTTGAATGTTAAAGTTAGCGCGCGAATAATTATTATCCCACCCGACTATTGTCACGGCATGGTTAGGGGTGTTTTCTGCTCTGTTATAATAATATGACGAGTGAACGGCGTTATAAAATTCAGTGCGGTCGATTCCGGCTTCGGCTGTGGTGTTTCCGTGCCAATACATTGACGCGCCAACCGCGCCATGGGCAATAACCGCGTCTTTAATTCTGTTAGAATCGTTTTTATTTTCATCGCCGCCTAAAAACTTGATGCTTTCAATGCTGTAGCTTTTTGTTTTATCGCGTGTTTCGTTGAATGAACGCGCCGTGAGTCGTCTGTTTATAAAGGAAGAATATCTATCCTGCGACTCGTCAACCGTTCCGCCGAAGTTACCCCTCATGAAATATGCCGCCGCCTGTGAACGGTTTCCACCGCCATCGGGTTCTTTCCTGTCGCCCAAAAAGCCGTTTGGGTTTACATTGGGGCTTAACGCCGCCCGTGAAGTGGCATGAGCAATATGTAATTCAGATAAGTCCGGATTAGCAACAACTGAATTTTTAAGAATGTTCGACTCAACCACAGAAGTCGCCGCGAAAGTCCAGCAAACGCCGTTTAAGCCTTGGTTTTGCGCTTCGGTGATGTATGGGCTTGTGTAAGACGGCAAACTAACCACAGTGTCAAACCCATAAAGGGCAGGGTAGTCAAAAGAAATCGGCTCTGACACCAAACCACCGCTGACAACAACGCTTTGGGGTTTCGGGGCAGGGCTACGAGTTCCCGGACTACCTGAACCTTCAGCGACACTCTCAACGCTGTCGGCGGAAAACGCGCTTAATGACATTCCCCCCAACAACAAAGATAATGCAGGTAACATTAGAATTTTTGAAATAAGTTTCCTATTCATATTTAAATCATACCCTTTCGCGGAGATTATTCTCCTATAATTTTGATTAGAACTCGTTTGCTTCTTTTGCCGTCGAACTCGCCGTAGAAAATCTGCTCCCAGGTTCCGAAGTCGAGTTTTCCTTCGGTTATCGCCACGACAACCTCGCGCCCCATGACTGAGCGTTTTAAGTGCGCATCGGCATTGTCTTCATAACCGTTGTGGTCATACTGGTTGTGCGGTTTTTCGGGGGCTAATTTTTCAAGCCAACACTCAAAATCGCGATGTAAGCCACTTTCGTTGTCGTTTATGAAAACGCTTGCTGTAATGTGCATAGCGTTAACCAAGCACAGCCCCTCACGAACCCCACTTTCGGCAAGCGCGGCTTCAACTTGCGGCGTAATGTTCAGATAAGCGCGGCGAGTTTTGGTGTTAAAGCTTAATTCTTTACGATAAGATTTCATTTTTTCAAACATGTCCTTTCTACATTTAACGTCTGTTCAATGGCCCATCGGATATAACAATCAAGCCGTTGGCGTTGGTGTTAAAGCGTACTGCTCCTGTGGTTTTGCCGATTTGAATATTAGCGTTTCTAATCGGGGCTAACCTGTTTGTTGCCGTGTTATATGTGTAGAGCCTTATGTTTTTCCTATCCGATATGCGGCGGTCAGGTCTTACGGTGATTACGCGCGCACTGTTACTTTCGTTTCTCAACTCAATTACCGTTATGTTGTTGGAGAAAAACCTGTTGAGTCGCGCCTTCGCGCTTGCGGCTCTTGTGGCGGCGGTTTCAGTCGGTGCGGCACGTGTGCTCGCGGTTGTTGATTGTGCAACTCTTGACGGAACTGTCGCCGGCAGTGATGTAATCGGTTGGAATGTGTTTGGATTTGTTTGAGTTGACGGCGATGTAACAGGCTGTGTCGGTGATGTAACAGGTTGTGTCGGTGATGTAACAGGCTGTGTCGGCGATGTAACAGGCTGTGTCGGTGATGTGACAGGTTGTGTCGGTGATGTAACGGGTTGAGTTTGATTTTGACCGCTCACGGTTATTCCACCGGGGGTATAGTCGGCAGTAATACTTCGCGGTATTGCGCCCGGCCCGGAAAGGCTGGATGACGGCAAAATTGTGATTGGTTTTAGCCCGGGTGAAGTGTTGGAAGGTATGCTTATTACTAACGACAACAAATGGGTTCCTGTATAACCCGTGGCTGTTGTGTTTTCAAGCAGGACTATTCTTGTAGAGATGCTCGAGATGGGGTCAACCCTCATCCCCCCTGTGCCGTCAAATGAGGTAAGAGTGATTCCGGCAGGAATGTCAAACATCAAAATGGCATCGGCTATGCCCGGGTTACCGCTTATGGTTATAGGAACCCGCACATTTGAGTCGCCCGGTGATGCCACCACAGCACCCACGCTTATTGTCACGTTCGTATTCGCCCCCACCGAGGTGACAATTGAGAAGTTGACAATACAAAACGATATGAAGACCAATAATGGCAACAATTTAGCTATAAACTTTTTCATAATTTTAGACACAGCCTTTCTAATATTAATTTAATCGCGTTGGTTTAACCCTTTATATTCGCGGTTCGGGGTGATATTTTTGTAAGCGGGACGAGTGATTTTGCCACTTCCGATTAGTTCTTCAATGCGGTGTGAACACCAACCGGCTATACGCGCCATCGCGAAAATAGGGGTGAACAACTCAGGTGGCAGGTTGAGCATTTTATAGACAAAACCACTATAAAAATCAACGTTTGCACTGACACCTTTGTAGGTTTTGCGCTTTTCGCCGATAGCCACCGGGGCGAGAGTTTCAACTTTTGAATAAAGCGCGAACTCGTCTGCAAGCCCTTTCTCTTCAGAAAGCGCTTCAACATAACCTTTAAGCACGTTAGCGCGCGGGTCAGACAAAGAATAAACCGCATGACCCATTCCATATATAAGGCCCGATTTATCAAAACCTTTTTTGTCTAACAGCCCGGTTAAGTAGCGTTTAATTTCGTCATCGTCGTTCCAATTTTTGACTTTGGCTTTCAAGTCGTCGAACATATGCGAAACTTTTATGTTCGCGCCACCGTGTTTGGGACCTTTGAGAGAGCCGATTGCGGCGGCTATTGTTGAATATGTGTCGGTTCCGGAAGAGGTCACTACCCTTGTTGTGAAGGTGGAGTTGTTGCCGCCGCCGTGGTCAGCGTGAAGCACCAACGCAATATCCAAAACCTCGGCTTCAAGGGCGGTATATTTATGGTGGGGTCTGAGCATATAAAGTATGTTTTCGGCGGTTGATAAATCTTTTTGGGGATTGTGTATGAACAAGCTCTCATCGTAGTGAAAATGGCGAGACGCATGATAGCTGTAAACCGCAAGGCGCGGAAACAGTGAAATGAGCTGTAGCGACTGTCTTAAAACGTTAGGAATCGACAAATCGTCAGCCCTGTCATCGTAAGAGTAAAGAGTTAGAACACTTCTTGCAAGAGAGTTCATTAAGTCTTTGCTTGGGGCTTTTAAAATGACATCACGTGTGAAGTCTGAGGGTAAATCGTTGTGGGCAAAAAGAAGACTTCTAAAGTCAGCAAGCTCTTTTTTGTTGGGCAAATCGCCGAAAAGCAAGAGATAAACAACCTCTTCAAAACCATGGCGTTGTTCGCCGACAAAGCCTTTTACAACGGTTTCTATGTCATAGCCTTGATAAAAAAGTTGCCCCTCACATGGAATAGTCTCACCGTTTTCGATATTGTAAGCTTTGACTTCGGCAATTTTGGTAAGACCCGCTAATACGCCTTTTCCGCTAATGTCGCGCAACCCACGCTTTACATCGTATTTAGCATAAAGAGAGGGGTCAATAGCCATTTTCTCCTTTGATTTTTTAGATAACTCGATGATAGAATCCTTGATTTCAGAATAATTTGTTGACATAATATCCTCCTATATTATAAAATTTTAATTAGGTTCATGTTTATTAATAGCAAATCACTGCTGTTATTATTTTCTTTTCCTTGTTAGAAAGAGAATAGCTGCTGATAGAATAACGTTCACTGAATTAAAAATCTCTACGTTAGTATTAGGATTTTTTTCAGTGTCTTGAATATAAAATGCGTCTGCGTTGTCATTAAAATCTTCTTCTTCTTCTTTGTCAGCAGACAGTAATGGAAGTTCCTCTTGAGCGTGGATATCATACCAAGATTCCTCATCGCTATAATCTGTGTCTCCTATCCACCCGGGATAAATATATTGTCCGTCTCTTGTGATAACATCGTTATCGAAATCCCACAGGATTGTCCTGTTCTCATCTTTAAACCAACCATCAAAAATCCTACCTTCGCTTTCGGGGTCGGGTGGACGTTTGATTTTACTCCCATAAGGGACCGTTATGCTCTCGCGCCTATATATAATTGTGTCATAAAAGGTTACATTGCAGTTCATCGTCATACGCGCTATTTCATTTTGCCCACTATCAACAACAACAGCAACGCCGTTTTCTTCATATATTGTTATGCCGTTGTTGTCTACGGGCATGCTGTTAGGGAATTGATTTTCGGTATAGCCACCCCCGAAAGAAATATTGACTTCTGTAAGGTTTTCTGAAAAAATTTCAATTTTATCAGGGTGAGGAATAAAAGTGAAACCTGTGCTTTCGCCAACGACTCTGTATCCAGACCATGGAGTTGTGAAAAAATAACTGCTTAACCACAATCTATTTAACACAGAACTATCGAGCTTTGTTTCCAGTCTGCCTGATGCAAAAAATTTGAACTCACCTGTTTGAGGGGCTGAAAAAGAGGATGCGATTTCTTCACTGATTACATTATTTCCGATGAAAGCTTGAAAGTGTTCTATTTTCCTACCAAAACTATTTACGTCCGTTGTGGGAATAATAGTATAATACAAGTCACCGTCAATAAAAGGTATTTCAAATCTCCAATCATCAACATAATCCCCTTCTATGTCAGCGGCGGCGTAATATAAATCTAAATCGCCATCATTTTTTTTAAGGTCTACTATTTCCGCAAATCTGCCATCGGAACATTTAATCGTAAGTGACCTATAATTAGTGGTGAGTTCTATGTATTTCTCCGGACGAGAGGGTTTGTTCTCAGTGTCTTGCGCAACAATTGCTGTATAACCGGAAAAAAGGAACGTCATCGATAGAATAATTTTAAAAATTGATTTCATTGTTTTAACCCCCTTAAAAAAATGATTTATACTCAGTTACTTATCCATTTTACGTAGATGCGTTGCCAGTCTTCTGTAATGATGTCATTGTCAAAATCCCACGGTATGGTTCGTCCTGCATCTTTATACCAACCTCCAAATACTTCTTCACCTATCCTATCACTTTTAGGGTCTTTGGGTCGTTTAACTTTGCTTTTGTATGACACTTGTGTACTTATATCAGTCGCCCAGAAAAGCACTGTACATCTCATTCTTTTATGTGAAAGTATGCTTTTGTCTCTGTCTACAATAATAGCCCTGCCGTTTATCCCATATATCGCTATACCTTTACTGTCTATCGGAATCTTTTTATCAAATGATGTCATTGTGCGCGCTATCCTTCCAAAATTAATATCTATTTCTGTAGGAATTTTTGAATAAATTACAACCCTGTTAGGATATGGAATAAAAGTGAAACCTGTGCTTTCTCCGGAAATTTCATAATAATTCCATGGAGTCGTGAATAAATCATTTCCCTGCGAAAATGAATGTGTCGTAGGTTTATCAAATTCTGTTTCTAACCTTCCCGAAGCATGAATCTTCAATTTCCCGATTTCATTATTCTTTAACACAGTAGAAAAATCTGAACTAACTCCTACCATGGTATAGAATTCATCTATTTTATTTCCGCGCGAATCGGTATCTTTTGTTTGGGTAATTGTATAATATTCATCGCCTTCAATGGAGGGAATAATAAACGTCCATTTATTATTGCTGACTTTCACCTCTCCGCTTTCGGTATTTTCGGTAGTCCAACCCTCATCAAAAGCCAAATCAGCGGAATATACCCTCAAATCACCGCCTGTTCTTTTAAGGTCTTTGTACTCGGCGAAGCGACCATCGGAATGTTTAATTATAAATGAAGTATAAGTTGTGTCAATCTCAACATACTCTTTCGGAGGGGTTTCTGCATCGCTGATTATTTTAGTAGAGGAAATAAGCATTGCTGTTAAAACAAATAAAGTTGTTTTAGAAATATTATTCATGTTATTGCCCCCACATTTTTTATATGAACTCTTGCATTATACCACAAATTCACCAAAAGCGCAAGGTATTTTTTAAACTTTTATGTTAAATTTTTAAAAATTTTCAGATATTCGTAGTATTTTGAAATAATTTTAAAAAACCTATTGACTTTTAAATTTTTTTGTGATATAATGTTAGAACACCTCAAAAATGAAGTGTAATATTTCGGCAATTTACCCATAAATCAGTTTCAAAAATTGGTAAAAAAAACATAAAAAAACTTCTTGACAAACTTAAGGCGATGTGTTATAATAAATAGGCTGTCCCCTAAAACGAGGGATTCGTGAGAGAGGGGGCGGCAGTTAATGTGACACTTAAATAGTCTTACAGTCTTTAAAATAGCAAGAAGCGACAAAAAGCACCTTGAAAATTGAACAATAGACAAACATTACCTTGATTAATTTCAAAAATAATTCTGGATTTAACGAGATAATGCGGATGCTATATAATATATAGTATCGCGTTAGCGTTT
>WRLV01000016.1 GCA_009777445.1 Oscillospiraceae bacterium
TATGGCTTGCCGCTTAAATCTGCCAGCGGCGGCTCGCCGCTTAAAAATGATATTGCGGTGATTTATGCTTTGCGCCCTTGTGTGGCGGCGGCGGTTTATACACAAAATAAAGTTAAGGGAGCGCCGATTATTGTTACCGAGCGACACCTGAAAGACTCAAAGGCACAAGCGATTGTGGCTAATTCGGGGAATGCCAATACCTGTAACGCGAATGGCATTGAAATTGCCGAAAAGGTCTGTGAAATTACAGCCGCAGAGCTTAATATAAAAAAAGAAGACGTTATCGTTGCTTCAACCGGCGTTATCGGGCAACCTTTGACTATGACTCCTTTTGAGGAACATCTTCCCGCTCTTTGCGCAAGTCTCACTGAATTCGGAAGTTTAGAAGCGTGCAGTGCAATCATGACTACCGACACCACGAAAAAGCAAGCGGCGGTGGAATTTACCCTAAACGGGAAACCTTGCCGAATCGGGGGAATAGCAAAGGGCAGCGGAATGATAAACCCCAACATGGCGACTATGCTCTGCTTTATAACCACTGATGTTTCAATAAACGATGAAATGCTTAAATTGGCTTTAAGTGAAGCCGCAAACGTAACATTTAACCGCGTGTGCGTTGACGGTGACACCTCAACTAATGACATGGCGACAATAATGGCATCAGGCGCGGCAGGAAACGTTGAGATTATCAGCGAAAATGAAGATTATGAAGTATTTTTCGGCGGCCTGTATGCGGTTATGACCAACTTAGCGCGAG
Organism: Oscillospiraceae bacterium; assembly: GCA_009777445.1. Classification (GTDB taxonomy): domain Bacteria; phylum Bacillota; class Clostridia; order Oscillospirales; family Ruminococcaceae; genus Ruminiclostridium_E. The sequence goes on from WRLV01000016.1 coordinate 758, forward strand.
AAATGGCGCGTGACGGTGAGGGAGCGACAAAACTAATCGAATGTCTTGTGGTGAACGCGCCCGACACTTTAACGGCACATGTTATTTCAAAGTCGGTAATAAGCAGCAGTCTTGTTAAAACGGCAATCTTTGCGGCAGATGCCAACTGGGGGAGAATTCTTTGCGCTATAGGATATGCCGATGCCCAATTCGACATAGACAAGGTTTCAGTAGACTTAATATCACAAGCAGGAAGAATAAGAGTCTGTGAAAACGGAAGCGGCATTGAATTTTCAGAAGGCAAAGCGCATAACATACTCTTAGAGGATGAAATCACAATCTACATTGACGTTAACTCTCAAGGTGAGGGCGAAGCCGTTGCGTGGGGCTGTGACCTATCTTATGACTATATCAAAATAAACGCTGAATATAGAACCTGAATTTATGCAGAAAGGGTAGGCTTAAAAATATGAAAAATGAAAGACGTTCACAAATACTTATAGAGGCGTTGCCGTATATACAGGAATATCGCGATAAAATTGTGGTGGTTAAATATGGCGGCAATGCGATGATTGACAACGATTTAAAGATGAAGGTTATGTCTGATGTAGTGCTTTTATCGTTAGTCGGCATTAAAATCGTGTTAGTTCACGGTGGTGGGCCTGAAATTAACGCCATGCTGAAAAAAGTCGGCAAAGAGAGCAGCTTTGTTAACGGTCTACGCCATACCGATAAGGAAACCATGGATATAGTGCAGATGGTGCTTTGTGGAAAGGTGAACAAAGATTTAGTCGAGCTTTTGCATTGTCACGGCGGCAAAGCTTTAGGGCTTTGCGGATTGGACGGCCACATGATTGAAGCGCGGCAATTATCCAAGGAATTAGGCTATGTGGGAGCCATTACTAAGGTGAACACCGACAGCATAGCAACGGCATTGAACACCGGTTATATTCCGGTTGTTTCCACAGTGGCATCGGGTGATGATGGGACTGTCTATAACATTAACGCAGACGTTGCCGCCGCTCAAATCGCGTCGGCGTTGGGGGCGAGCAACCTCATTCTTATGACCGACATCATCGGGCTTTTGAGGGATAAAGACGATGAAACCACATTAATTAAACGTGTTCATGTGAGTGACGTTCCGCTTTTAAAAACCCAAGGCATAGTGTCGGGCGGCATGTTGCCCAAAATTGATTGTTGCGTTGAAGCAGTGCGGCGCGGTGTAAAGAAAACCAACATCATTGACGGCAGAATACCACATTCAATTTTAATAGAGCTGTTAACCAGTGAAGGCGTGGGGACTATGATACTTGACTGACGAACAGTTGACAGTTGACAATTGACAATTGACGAACAATTGACAATGTACAATTGACAATTGACAATTGTGGAGTCGCCGTTGGCGACGGATTTAAATTCAGAAAGGATAAAAAATGGATATAAAAGAAGTGTATGATAAGTTTGTTATGGATACGTATGGACGGACTGGGCTTTGTGTTGAGTCGGGTAGTGGTAGTGTTGCCGTTGGCGATGATGGGGTTGACTATATCGACTTTGGTTCGGGAATTGCTACTAACTCGTTGGGTTTTTGTGACAGCGACTGGGTTTATGCGGTTTGTGAACAGACTAAGGCGTTGCAACATACGTCTAACTATTATTATAATGTCCCTTGTGGGCTGTTTGCCGCGAAATTATGTGAAATAACCGGTTATGATAAAGTCTTTTTCGGCAATTCGGGCGCGGAAGCTAACGAGTGCGCACTCAAACTTGCACGCAAATATAGCTTTGATAAGTACGGGCGAAAAGACAGGGGTACGGTAATAACCCTCACCAACTCTTTTCACGGCAGAACGCTTTCCACCTTAGCGGCGACGGGGCAGGATACTTTTCACAATTATTTCTACCCATTCCCCCCCGGATTTGAATATGTCAAAACGAATGACATTGATGAGCTTAAAAGCAAAATAAACGCCGATACTTGCGCAATTATGTTTGAATATATTCAGGGTGAGGGCGGTGTAATTCCTCTTACAAGTGAGTTTGTTGATGCTATTTTCGAGTTGGCAAGAGAGCATGATTTAGTGACTATAGCCGATGAAGTCCAGACGGGAGTAGGGCGCACCGGCGAATTTTCAGCAGGCACTCATTATGGCAAAAAAGCGGACATCTCCACCTTTGCTAAGGGTTTAGGCGGCGGATTGCCAATCGGCGTTTGCGCGGCGGCGAGTGGGTTTTCAACTGTCTTGACTAAAGGCACACACGGTTCAACTTTCGGAGGGAATCCTGTTGTTTGTGCGGGTGGAATGTCAGTGCTGAAAAAAGTGTCTGAGCCTGAATTTTTAAGGCGTGTAAGAGAAAAAGGGCAGCGCATTACAGCCGCACTTAAAGAGTTCGGAAAAGTTAAAAGTATAAGCGGCAAGGGGCTTATGTTCGGGCTTGAACTAACGGGCATAACCGCCGTTGAAGCCATGAACCAATGCGCAAAGCAAGGGCTGTTGGTGTTAACGGCGAAAGATAAATTGAGGCTTTTGCCGCCGCTAAACATCTCAGATGAAAACATAGACAAAGCAATTATTATATTAAAAAATATATTAAATTAAATATTTATAAGAAAGGGCATGTTTAAAATCATGAAGCATTTATTAAAACTGTCAGACTTAACCAAGAAAGAAATTTTAAGCCTTCTTAATCTTGCCGACCAGTTAAAGTACGAACACAAGCACGGCATTCCGCACAGTCTTTTAAAAGGAAAGACGTTGGGAATGATTTTCCAGAAATCCTCAACGAGAACGCGTGTTTCGTTTGAGGCAGGAATGTACCAGCTTGGCGGTTACGCAATGTTTTTGTCATCTAACGACCTTCAAATCGGAAGAGGTGAGCCTGTCGAAGACACAGCGCGGACATTGTCACGCTATATTGACGGCATAATGATAAGAACTTTTGAGCAAAAAGAAGTGGAAAGTCTTGCAGAATACGGAAACATTCCGGTTATAAACGGGCTGACTGATTTTGCGCACCCTTGTCAAGTGTTGGCAGACCTTATGACTGTGAGGGAATATAAAAACAGGCTTGACGGGCTTAAGCTTTGCTATATAGGTGACGGGAACAACATGGCTAACTCACTCACTGTGGGCGGCTTAAAGGTGGGAATGAAGGTATCACTTGCTATTCCTAAAGGTTATGAGCCTGACGAAAAGGTTTTAGCTTTTGCTGAAAGTCATTCCGACTTTGAATTATTGCATGAACCCATGGTCGCCGCCACAAATGCCGATGTAGTAATCACCGACGTTTGGGCATCAATGGGCATGGAGAAAGAGCAAGAACAAAGAATAGCAGACTTCAAAGGCTATCAAGTGAATCGCGAGTTGATGGCAGTCGCAAAACCCGATGCAATGGTAATGCACTGTCTGCCGGCGCACAGAGAAGAAGAAATCACCACCGAAATATTTGAAAAGCACGCAAAAGAAATTTTCGATGAAGCAGAAAACCGCCTTCACGCACAAAAGGCAGTATTGGTGAAGTTAATGGGATAAAACGCCAGAAAGGGCATGTCTAAAAAGATGAACTATATTTTAATGCACAAAAATGTTCCCGTTGTGGAAATGGATATAGATGAGAGCAGAGGGATTATAAGGGATTTAGGCGAGGTTATGGAAAAAGAACACGCGCCCATCTCAACAATAGATAAAAACGGAAATATAAGTTTGGGGTTTTTAGTTGACTGGTGGAGAGGGCGCGCAATTCCCGCGAGCAGACAACATATACAAGAAATGTTGGTTGAGTTAGAAATGAAAACGCCCGGCGAATTAGTGACAAAAGCTTTTGGGCTTTCGTTGTCTGACCAGTATTGGGTTAATCCCTTAAATAATAGCGTTAAATGGAAAGACGTTAACTTTTTTCATAATGAGTTTTCTGAAGATTTGGGAAAACATCTTTTAGGCGAATTATCAGGCTCTAAAGACATGAATATGATAGCACCGGATAATACATCTGACGGGTGGCTTGGGAAGAGATGGAAAATAAAAGACAAAATAAGAGTGCTGAGAAAAGGAGGAAGTAAGCCGTTTTATCAAGAACCTTTCAATGAAGCATTTGCATCAAGGTTAATGAAACACTTAGGCGTAAGAGCGGTAAGTTATACTGTAGACTATATGAGCGAGAAGTGTTTCAGCGAGTGCGCTAATTTCATAACAGACAACACAGAACTTGTCACGGCTTATTATATAAGTGCAATAAAGAAAAAGTCAAACAATGTCTCTGATTATGAGCATTTTATAGCTTGCTGTGAGGAGTTGGGTGTTGAAAATGTTCGCGCCGATTTAGACAAGTTAATCACTATTGACTATCTTTTGGTTAACACAGACAGACACTGGACAAACTTTGGGGCAATAAGAAATGCGGACACGTTAAAGTGGCTACACATGAGTCCCGTATATGACACCGGCACGTCTTTGTGGTGTGATTTAGATATGGACGAAATATCGAGAGATAAGAATTATAAATCAAAAATGTTCAGAAGCACTCATGAAGGGCAGCTCAAATTAGTTAAAGACTTCTCGTGGTTGAGCGTAGACAAATTGAGAGATACCACAGACATTTTTAATGAAGTGCTTAAAGAAAGCGGCGAGTTCTATGACAAAAAAAGAATGGATTTAATTTGCCGAAAGTTAGGTCAAAGGGTGGATGACTTAGTGAATGTTATTACTAAAGTCGAGAATTAAAGGCACCTCCATGGTGTAGAAAGGAATGGTTTTAAGATGAAACGTTTTTCGACTGTCGCTTTGGCGATTTTGCTCTTGTTTTCTTGCTTTAGCTCTTCTGCCGCTTTTAGTGGGAATGTCGAGACTGCCGTCAGCCACGAGAGCGAAATAACACCGACTTATTCTCTCACGCAAACAGAGTTTACAACACCACCGGCGGCAAACCCCAAAGAGCGAGTCACGGGAATGATTACCGGGCTTCGCTTTCTGCCGGACGAAGAGTTCAGAAATGTTGTGTATGCCGCCCCTAACGGCACAGCGCAAGGCGAAGGCACAAAAGCAGAGCCTTTAAGCATAACAGCCGCGCTGTCAAGGGCGACTGACACACCCGGGATTACCATTTTGCTTTTAGACGGCACATATGTTATAGCCAACGCAAACCCGGGTTTAAGAATCACCACAAGTGGAACCGAAAATCGCTATAAAACCTTAAAGGCGGCTCATGGAGCAAATGTCAAACTTGACTTTTCGGCTTTGAGTAACGGCAACCGCGGATTACAGCTTAACGGCAGTTATTGGTATATCGCCGGTATTGAGTTCTACAACGCCGGCAACAACGGGTTGCGAATAGAAGGGCATTATAATGTCGTTGAACATTGCGTGTTTAACGCTAACCGTAATACAGGGCTTCATATAGGCGGCGGTGCCGAAACCGTTCCTGCGAGTTGGCCGCGTCATAACTACATAATAAACTGCACATCGTTTGACAGCATTGACCCGCGCCTTGAAGATGCCGACGGATTTGCGGCGAAACTTCAAGCGGGTGACGGCAATGTCTTTGACGGTTGTATTGCCTATAACAACATAGATGACGGTTGGGACTTTTACGCGCGAGCAACTAACGGCCCAATCGGAATACAAACCATTCAAAACAGCATTTGCGCGTGGAGCGGCGACACCACCGACAAACAAGTCGAAAAATCAGGGGGAACAACCGAAGGCGGCGGCTTCAAGCTCGGCGGCGAAGCACAGCCGACACCGCATAAAGTCTATAACACCCTCTCGTTTGAAAATGGGCAACACAATTATACAGACAACAACAACCCCGGAGAGTTAACTGTAAAATACGCCACAAGTATTGACGGCGGTCAAAGCACTTCGAGAAGCCAAGGCAGACCATTCTCAATATACCGCACAAGCACGAGCAGTGTTTATGACGGCTTGTTAACAGTTCAAGGGGGAAAATCCAAATTTGACGGGGTAAACACGGGCTATATGGATGCCCTTGTTGGCAGAATATCAAACTCTGTATATTATCGCGGCGAGTTCAGAAAAGTTGAGCCGAACGCCAACACCCCCATTAACCAAGGAAGCATAATCCCGGGTGAAGTAATCACAGGGCCGACAGCCGATGATTTCGTAGAATTTGAGCCGCCCGAATACGGCGCGAACTTACACAGTTTATGGAGAAACGAAAACGGCACGATTAACACCCACGGCTATATGGAAGTTAAAGAAACCAGCCCGTTTTACGGAATGGGCGCGGTGTTCAACGGCAACTACACTGAACATAAAATCGGTGTGAGATTAATAAGCGAGCCTGAACCGGGGGACGACCCGGACGTTCCCATAATGACCGAAGAGAATGTCGCGCGCTCTCGCGAAAGAACAGCAACAGTTGAAGTCACCACAACACGAAACGGCACGATTTATTATAAAGTCACCGAAAGGGGAGAGCCACTGCCGTCAGCCAACGAAATACGCAATAACGGCAACGGGCGGCTGATAGTAGTCGGAATAACTACCCCCGACAAGCGAACGCTGAACGTTTCGGGAATGTCAGGGTTCTCCGCAAAAACCCTTCATATTATTCAAGACAACAACGGAAAAGTCAGTGAGCCAATCGCGGTTAACCTCCCACCATTTATCCCCGGGGGCGGGACTCAAACCCTCGTCGATGTGTGGGACTTAGGCTGTAAACAACAAGACTACGGCAACGACCCAAACATCGTCATAACAAACCATATTCCCTATGATTTTTGGTTTAGTGTCACTGATGGAGACCTGCCCGCCGGCACCACAACATGGGGGGACTTAAAACTCAATCACGCACAGCAAGACAGAATCAGATATTATGTTCAAGAAAACGTTTTGAGCGAAAGGTCAAGAGACTGGCAAGACCCCACGCGAACGGTTGAATATGCAGATGATAATTATGTCACCGATGGTTATTATTATACATACCTCGACCCCACAAAAACGACTGGCAGCGTTGAGTTTAACGCTAAACAAGGCGATGTAATAGCCGCCTATCTTTCAAACAACAGGGTTGATAACAACTCGCGTGATTACAGGGCAGTGATTGAGAGAGCGGATTCTCAAAATGAGGAAGTGCTTTTAGATGAGGTTATAACCGCAAGACGTCCGGGCCCGGGACACGTTCACCCCGACAAGCCAACGTTAGAGAAAATCACCTTCATCGCGCCGTCAGACGGGGCTTATCTGCTTAATTTCCAAAGAATAGGCAGCGACCAGCCACCACGCTCTATTATAGCACGAATAACCCGAACACGCGTTGTCAAAAACCCCACGAGTGTTAAATTCGACACTGCTGCAAACGGCAGTTTCAGTGTCAGCGTTGGCGACACACCAATTCAAAGCAACACCGAAATAGAAGAGGGGACAACCGTAACGCTGAACGCCACCCCCAACGATGGCTATCTATTTAAAGGTTGGCTGATTTGTGGGTTAGGGGTTGATTTTAACAGTTCAACGACATTTGTCATGCCGTCTTATAACGTGATTATAGAGCCTATTTTTGGAGAGCCGTCAATAGGTGACTGCAACAATGACGGCAGAATTAATATCGCCGACTTGACCTATCTCAAATACTCAATTGTCGGGCTTTTACCGCCAAACGAGCAATGCTTTATAACCGCGCCGAAAAGCGAAACAAAACCGCTTCCCGATGCAAGTGACATAACTAAGCTCAAACGGTTTTTGACAGGCATTGACGGACAATTGACAATGTACAATTGACAATTGACAATGATTGATTTGAATGGAGGGCAATTATGAGAAAGGTTTTAGCTTTTGTTCTTGTTTTTGGAATGGCTTTGTCGTTCTTGGTTATGCCTGCTTTTGCTCAAACGCCTGTTGGGATTTTGGGTGGTGAGGGTTGGCTTGAGTCGCTTTGTGTTTATTGGAGCGATGTTTCGGGGGTTAGTGCTTATGATGTCTACGTAAAGAAAGCGGCTGAGCTTGACTATCCGGCTGTTCCTGCTAATGCGGGTGTTCATGCCCCACTTGTGCGAAAATACCCTGACTTTTGGCGTTTTGATGCTGTTGGATTAGCAAAAGGTGTTTATGACGTTAAGGTTTTACCGCGCGGCGGTGATGACAGCTTAGCGGCATACGCCACAGGAATTGAAGTGCAGGCGCACGACCGTTCAGGCTTTGCATTTGTCGGCGAATCTGCCACCGGCGGCTCGCCGGTGCCGGGGGCTTATAATGCCGATGGCACCTTAAAAGACGATGCTGAAGTGGTTTATATTACGCGCGAGAATTATGAGGGATTGTCAATGCTTGCTAATAACGCGCGGTTTGATACTTCAAGACCACTTGCTATTCGTTTTGTCGGGCACTTCCCTCAAGACTTTTTAAGAGGAAAGGTAAATCTTAACACTAACTCAATGTTTGTGGTAAGAGCGCACGCTTCGGTTGAGAGAGAGCCTCAAAATATAACCATTGAAGGTATAGGCAGAGATACCTCTTTAGGCGCGGGGTTCGCTATGAGAAATATTTACAGCGTTGAGGTTCGTAATTTAGGGTTTGTCTATCACCATGAAGACGGCGTTGAAGCTCAAAATTATTCACGCTATATCTGGATTCATAACAACGATTTCTTCTACGGCAGAAACGACCCGCGAGAAAGCGACAAACAAAAAGGCGATGGTTCTTCTGATATAGGGCGTTCGCAATACATCACACTTTCATATAACCGCTATTGGGACTCAGGCAAAACAGGGCTTGTGGACGGCGGCAGATATGCGAACGAAAACGAGAGAAGCGATTTCATCACCTTCCACCACAACTTTTACGACCACTCTGATTCAAGACACCCGCGAATAAGGCACGCGAACGTCCATGCTTTTAACAACTATTACAGAGGTATTCAAGGTTACGGCATAGGCGCGGCGCACAATACTAAAGGGGTTTTCGCAGAGGGCAATTACTTTGAAAACACCAACCGCCCGTTGACAATTTCAATGCAAGGCAGAGATAGTGGGACTTTCAGCAGCGAATCAGGCGGCATAATCAAGTCGTATAACAATCAGTTTGACAACACAAGAAACCATTTCCCGTATGATGAGCTTAACAGACCCGTTGAGTTTGATTATGTCGAAGTCACGTCACGAGATGAAATAATTCCGCCGACAATTCTTACAAAGCACGTTAACACGTCACACGCAGGAAGCGCGCGCATGTCTTACAGCAATTTCGACACCGACAAAGATGTAATAAACCCTGATTTATATTTTTGTGGGAATGTCGGAATCTATAACAAAAACGGCAACGTAACCCAAACTCCGCATGAGGCAAAGGCAAGAGTTATAGAATACGCAGGGCGTATGCAGGGCGGCGACTTGACTTATAGCTTTGACTGTGATGTTAAGTTTGACGGAAACTGTGCCCCCGGCTGTGCCGACCAACCCAAAAGCGGCAACCCCATGCCGGAACTGTTAAGCGTTATCACGGAATATGATGCAACCGGCATAGGCAACGTACCGGACATTCCAAAAAAATTCCCGAAAATTCTTCTTGGTGACTGCAACAATGACGGCAAAATCAATGTGGCGGATTTAACCTATCTCAAACTTGTTATTGTCGGCGTTTTCGAGCCAAACTCACGCTGTTTTTTAGTCGCACCGCAAAGCTCAAACAAACCACTCCCCGATGCGTATGACATAACTCGCTTGAAAGATTATTTAACCCGGAAAATTGCTTCTCTTGATTGAGAAGTCTTTCCCCACAAAAAGAAAGGATAAGTTTTAAATTATGAAAAAGTTGTTATCAATCGTTATGGCGGCTGTTATGGTGTTTTCTTTGTCAGCCAATGCCTCTGCAATGACCACCGATGTTACGGACGAAATAACCCCAATCAAAATCATCAAATCAGAGGGTTGGCTTGAATCGCTTTGCGTTTATTGGGAAGCGACACCAAACACCGATGGCTATGATGTATTCGTAAAAAAATCAACCGCGAAAGATTATCCCGAAACTGCCGCAAACGCAGGGATTCACGCCCCTCTTGTCAGCAAACAAGCAGGGAGCTGGCGTTTCGATGCCGTTGGCTTAGAAAAAGGCAGGTATGACGTTAAAGTCTTGCCGCGCGGTGAGAGTGACGAGTACGCCGGCTATGCAACGGGCATAGAAGTGTTAGCGTATGACCGTTCGGGTTTCGCCTTTTCGCCTAATTCGCTTTTAAAAGGAACACCCCCCGGCGCGTATAAAGCGGACGGCACCTTAAAAGACAATGCCGAGGTTGTTTATGTTACACGCGATGATGTGAGCGCGCTGAAAAGACTTGAAGAAGATGCGCGATTTGACACCTCACGCCCACTTTCTATAAGAATTGTAGGGCATTTCCCACGCACGTTTATGGTTGATGTCAAGAATATAAAGCTGAACAACAATCAAATGCTATTGATGAGAGCAGAGCAGAGCAGCGAAACTAAACCGCAATACATTACTATTGAAGGAATAGGCTCGGACGCTACCTTAGGGACTGGAATTAACGTAAACCGAATTGTCGGTGTCGAAGTGCGCAACTTAGGGTTCGTGTATCATTTTGAAGATGCCGCAGGTGTCGAAAGAGCGCAAAATATCTGGGTTCACAACAACGAATTCTTCTATGGCGAAGAGGACGTTGACGAACCTGAAGGCGATAAACAAAAGGGCGACGGCTCAAGCGATGCCGTAAGAACTAAATACCTCACAATTTCCTATAACCGTTATTGGGACACCGGCAAAACAACCCTCTTAGACGGCGGCAGATATGTTGACCCTGCCGAACACAGCGACTTTGCCACCTATCACCACAATTTTTTCAATCACGCCGACTCACGCCACCCACGAATAAGACACGCGAACGTACACGTCTATAACAACTATTATAAAGGAATCCCGAACTATGGGATAGGCGCGGCGCACAATACCAAAGGCGTTTTTGCTGAGGGCAACTACTTTGAAAACACAAACCGCCCAATGACAATCTCAATGCAGGGCAGCGATGCCGGAACCTTCAGCCGCGAATCGGGAGGAATTATCAAGTCGTTTAACAATCTGTTTGAAAACTGCACAAATGTCCGCCCATATCACCCGGCGACCAACCCCGTTGAATTCGACTATGTTGACGTAACGTCGGGGGCAAATTCGGTGTTCACCGCCGCATGGAAATCGGGCAGAAACAGCATAATTCCCAACACGATTAAGACAAAGTACATTAACCCTGCCCACGAAGAAGCAGACTCAAAAATCATGACATACAGCAATTTTGACACCGACAAAAGCATACTCGACCCCAAATGGTATTATTGTGGGAATGTCGGGATTTATAATTCGACAGCAAATGTCGTTCAAAACCCACGTGAGGCAAAAGCAAGAGTCCTACAATTTGCCGGGCGCATGTTAGGCGGCGATTTGACTTATGAGTTTGATTGTGACGTTAACAACGACGGTGTTTGCACACCGGCCTGCAAAGATGCCCCACGGCGCGACGACCCCATGCCCGAAATGCTTAAATGGGTTGAAAGCGCATCCGTTGCACAAGCCGCCGTCAACAATCAAACAGACAAAACAAAACCGCTGACGTTTGTTAATTTAGATATACTCACTGTGGGGGCGGCTAAGATTATAGCGGAAATAGAGGTAAAAACACCCTAAAATCCCGACTGAAAGAAAAAAGTCGAAAAAATATTTTAAAACTTACATATATTTAGTAAAGTTTTGGTGAAGTCCTACGATATAAATAATATAGCACTAAAAATTATGGAGGTAATATTTATTATGAAGAGAATAGTTTCACTATTTATGGCAATTGTTATGGCGTTTTCTATTATAACAGTCAACGTCCCGTTGGTGTTCGCCGATGATGATGAGCAACCAACACTTACATTCCACGGCAACGGCGCAAGCAACCCCGTTGGCGCAAACTCTGTAGTAAGGTTGAGAACAAGACCCGACACCTCGCTCCCTACTGATAAACATGACGTGTTGATTTCGGTGCAGAGAGATGGGCCTCGCAATCAACCGATATATGTAGTTGTTGAATCCGGAGGCGGTCCGAGTCCAATTTTCAACATTGAAAATGGGGTGGAAATGCCCGACCATTGGGGAATAGGGAGAAGCGGGACTCTCCATGGCGGCAGTAGTAGTAAATTCCCTGAAATTGAGCTTAGACCGAATTTGCAAGCTGAAACAAACGGTAGATTATCTGTCTATTGGCAGGTTGACGGAACAACACATCACACTTATTTAGATGTCGTTGTAACCAACAATGCTTATCCGGTTCAATCACCGTCAAACCCGATTAGCTATGCTTACCCTCCAGACTCGGAGGCTCAACCGCTCAGAATGTCGTTTTCTGTTAACGGGCTTCCCCGTCCGTTTAGTCCTGATAATGGTGCATACTTCACGTTCCAATGGCAAGAAAGTAAAACTGCCGGCGGCCCGTGGGCAAATGTCGGCGATGTCAGCACAGGCTCTTCCGGCGGTAACGGCATATGGGGTGACGGACTTATTCCGTCCACAGAAGGACTTGGTACTACGTTCTATCGCTGTGTCGTGACCAGCACCCTTCGCTATCCCTCTATGGTAGCTAACCAACCGGATGTTATATTTAACAATGTGGTGCATACATCACCGGCGGCTATGATTGTTATTAGGCCCGGGCCGGCACCTGTGTTTGTTCCTTCTGATTTGCCCGGTGCGAATATAGACTTAAGCCTTGAAAGCATTAATCTGCCCGAAAGTTTCACTGTCGCAAAATACAGTGTTACCGGCGGTGTGAGATGGGTTAATAAATCACTTCCCGACCTCACAGACCCCAGGGGCGCACGTGCATTCTCTAACTTCTTTAATAAAGAAATGACTCTTTGGCTTGAAAATTCTGAAGGCGACCAAATCAAGTTCCCGACCATCGCGGCTCGTCCACGCGCTAACAATAAAAACACCGAGAGAGTTGCGGCGTTCTATAACCCTGAAACTCCTGATGTGTGGAATTTGTGGACTCGTCCCGAGAAAACCAATTCGGCAGGTGAACCTGCACTCGCTTATCAATACGTCATGGGCGATACAGAAAGAGGGGCATTGCCCGCTGAACCCCCGTGGCTGTCTTTAGACGAGAACGCGTTTGAAATTCTTCCGCGCTTCCCAAGGGGTGATAAAACTCGTCACGTGTTCTATTTCCGCTTAGCACCGATTTCAATTACAGCGGGTGAAGACTCGGTTTATGTTCCTGCGAGCAAACACTTTAGAGTGAACCCAGCGTTCTTAGGCAATGAAACTAAATTAAGAATTGACTATAGAACAGAAACAATTCGCACCACATTAAACCACGAATATTCGTTGGATAGCGGCAAAACATGGTTGCCTTCGCCGCGTGATTTACAAGCCAACGGCAAATTCAGAGCCGTCCCGTTAAATATTTCAGAGCAAATAAATTCAAGCGGCTCTGTATTAGTCAGAGTTGCCGCAACAGGCAGAAGACCGCGAACAGCTAATCAAGAAATTGTCCCTGTAGCGCGCGCTGTCTTAGAAACTAAGAGTTTAACCGTTTCAAACGGCAAAATTGACACTAATGAAATGAGACTTTATGACATTTGGAACGCAAACGAAGCCGACCCTTCAAAAAGCAGATGGGGCGGTCTCCCGAGAATGACTGATGATGGCGTTCACAACTTTATAATTCGCGTTAAACCCACCGCAAAATTAGTGAGGGGCGAATGGACCGGTGAAGCGGCAAGCTCAAGCGGCACAATCACCGCAACTCGCACGGGTGGCAGACTTACAGCGGCATTAGTGAGCGATGGCTCAGCGAAACCGGACCGTCTTGTTGTAAGCGGCGAAAATCACAATCAAGTCGTCACTGTAAGCTTCACAAATCTTATAACCATTCCGAGTGCTGATGTTATAGGCGACTTTAAAATGGTTGTAGGTGGCCCTGTAGGTGATAACTTCCTTGAAACTGGTAATATGGAAATACATGAAGATGACATAGGTTCACCAACAAGCGCATTTAGATTTGTCTTCAAAGACCCGGATGCCCAAAATACGGATTTACCTGATGGAACAGAAATTTGGCTCTATTATGAAAAATCAGCGGCGAACCCTGCTATCACAACCGCCGCCGGTGATTTAGAAGACTTCGCGTTTGAACGCAAAGCCAGTTAAATTTAACTCTCGCTAAAATTAAAATGCCCACGGGCGAACGCTGTTCGCTCGTGGGGTTTTTAGTAAAGTGAATTTAAGTTTATCTTTTGCAAGGTCAACGTAGGGTACGGGCTTGCCCGTACCTTCTCTCACAAACATCTGCAAATTTCGGGACGGACAAGCCCGTCCCCTACAATTTCTTGTATCAAAATTGAAATGCAATCTACAAAAATGCAAGGTGACAGCCTTCAAAATGAATATGAAATTTTTAAAAATAGGATTGTCTACTGCCTTTGTGACTTACACGCGAAGCAAAAGGGAAAGGGCTTGAACTTCGACGAATTGCTTAAAAGTTATCAAATCAGCTTTTGCAACTTCGTTATGTTCGACAACAACGACTTAATTAACAAGTTCAATATGCGCAATCAAAGTGGCTTGAAACTGAGCGATTCCGTAACCGCTGTTTCGATTGAGGTTCCGAAACTTGGTGACGTTTTGGCTAAGCCGATAACCGAAATGAGCGCGATTGAAATCTGGACAATGTTCTTTGCTCACGCGGATAATCCGCAGTTTAAAGCTAAAATTGGCGAAACCATGAGGGTAAAGGAGGAAATTGCTATGGCTACCGAAATTTTAAATACAATCAGTAAGGACGAACACGCAATCGCAAAATACAGAGCAAGGCGTAAATGGGAAGCTGACCTAACTACAAACCTTTCTGTCAGTCGGAGATTGGGCAGAGAGGAGGGTATTATAATAGGCAGACAAGAATGCATGCAAGAAATAATTGAAAAGTTTAGACGAGGTGGCATGTCCGAAAACGAGATTGAGAAGTTCTTACAGTAAGCTTAAAAACGTTTAAAAACGTGAAAATCTCCACCCGATGCCTTTGGTGTTGGATGGATGAGTTATATATTTAAAATTTTAAAAATCATGGTATTTTTATATAAAAAATATTGACATTCCAATTTTAATATGGTAGAATATTACTATATCAATTTTTATGACTTCGGTTGTGATTTTGGCTACTTAATAAATATGGAGGATTTGGTTATGAAAAACTTGAAAGTCTCAGCGAAATTAATGGTCTGTGTCACTATTTCGGCGGTAACGGCATTTGTAATAGCGTTGATTGGTGTGATTGGTATGATTGACGTGCGCGATGATGCTAATGCGATGTTCGACCACGACTTGATTGCGGCGGAGTGTATTGCCATAATGCTTGAGGCGTTCGAGCAAGAGCGAGTCTACATGAGGGATATGTATATCTATATCGACCACCCCTCTGTGGTTCAAGACAACATAAACAAATTAAACGCTGCTCACACTAAGGGCGATGCCGCTGTGCAAAAATACTTAGCCGCGATTGAGGATATGTCGCTTGAAGGGCCGTTTTTAGAAATTGGGGACATTCTAAACCCACCAAGCGGGCCTTATTACATAGCTAAAGAAAGAATCAAACAAGCGGCGGCGGCAGGAGATGCCGGAAGCTTGTTAGCGGCTTTGCAGGAATCAGAGGTTTATGTTCAATCCATTGAGCGTAACTTTGAGCTTTTGTTAGATAACCGTGAATACTCTGCTACATATAAAATCGAACACATTGATGAACAAATTACTGTTTTTAATATTCTTATGATTATAATTATGCTCATAGGCGTTGCCTTCTCGGTTTTGTTTGGGCGTTATGTGTCGGCTCTTATAAGTAAGCCGTTGTCGACGATTACCGGCTTTATGATGCAAGCGGGCAAAACAGGCGACCTCACTATTCGCCCGGAAGATGTTAAGAATATTGAGTCGCTCAAACAAAGAACAGACGAAGTGGGCAACCTCTCAAACTCGACAGCTGCGTTTATTATGCACGTCATTAAGGCTTCCGAAGACCTTGAAATGGTCTCGCAGGGCGATTTAACCGTTAAACTTGAAGTTCTTTCTGACCGTGATAAGTTGGGCGTGGCTTTGAGACACATGGTTAACACACTTAACGAGTCGTTCAGCGATATTGTCATGGCATCAGAGCAGGTTAACAACGGCTCAAGGCAGATTGCCGATGGCTCGCAGTCACTTGCGCAAGGCTCAACTCAACAGGCATCATCGATTCAACAATTATCAAGCTCAATTCAAGAAATCGCAGACAATACTAAAACAAATGCCGAAATGGCTGAAAAAGCCGCTTCACTTTCAGATGTCATCAGTTCTAACGCCGAAAAGGGCAACCGCCAAATGGACGACATGATTGATGCGGTCAGAGACATAAACGCGGCAAGCCAAAACATAAGCAAAGTTATCAAAGTTATAGACGACATCGCGTTCCAGACTAATATCTTAGCACTCAACGCGGCGGTAGAAGCCGCACGTGCAGGGCAACACGGCAAGGGCTTTGCAGTTGTTGCGGAAGAAGTTCGCAATCTCGCGGCAAAGAGCGCGGAAGCGGCAAAAGAAACCGGCGACATGATTCAAAATTCGATGGAAAAGGCAGAGCTTGGTTCGCGCATTGCGAGTGAAACCGCCGTGAGCTTTACAGAAATCGCGGAAGGGATTAACGAGTCCAGCCTGCTCATCGAGCAAATTGCAAAGTCGTCAAAAGAACAGTCAGCAGGAATATCACAAATCAACATAGGAATAGACCAAGTAGCGCGTGTAGTTCAACAAAACAGCGCGACCACACAAGAAAGCGCGGCAGCAGCACAAGAAATGAGCGGACAATCAGATATGCTTAAAGACATGATTTCTAAGTTTAGGCTTGGGTGATGACAGTTGACAGTTGACAGTTGAGAGTCGACAGTCATAGAAGGAAGTTTAAAAACCTGTATTCTTTATGAATACAGGTTTTTGGTTATCGTATGGCTTAGTTCTTGCATAAAATGATAATAGTGGTGATAATGTTTTTGATATAGCCTTTGTGTCCGCGTAAGCGGACACAATAACTGTCAACTGTCAATTATCAACTGTCAACTATACGAAAGGGTGGTTCTTGAAATGAAAAATTTGAAGGTGTCGGCTAAATTGATGGTGGGGTTTGCAAGCTTGTTGTTAATCGCGCTGGTTGTCGGAATAGTGGGGATTGGTTCGTCGGCAGTTTTTATATCGAACATAGAAAAACTGCATAAGCTGAACTTAGAGTATGACGGGGTTATAAAAGTCACGCAAGCACATTTTGTTTGGCGACATAATTTAGTGACGGCGGCTGTAACGGGCAGCGAGTTTACCGGCTCGCTCGACCCCGACAACTGCGCGCTCGGAAACTGGCTGAACGATGATGTCGCCAAAAATATTGATGACCCTGAAGTCCGCAAAATGTTGACGAATGTCACCGCGCCCCATAATTATATCCACCTTGAAGCAAGGGAAGTTGTGAACCATATAAACGCCGGTAACCTCAATACGGCTCAACAGGTGTGCTTCGAGACAATCCTGCCAAAAACGCAAGAAGTGTTAGACATTTTAAGCACAGCCGAGGAGAGATATGCAGTGCTGATTGATGAGTTGGACAGCGAAATTGCCGCCGTCAGCACAGCGGTAATCATAGCCATTTCAATCATTTTGGCACTCACCATTTTTGTGGCGGTGTTCATGTCGCAATATATATCGGGGCTTATTGCAAAACCGCTAACTCCGTTAACTGCGTTTATGAAAAAAGCCGGAAACACAGGCGACATCGCGCTCACCCAAACCGACATTGAAATTATAGGCAAATTTTCTGAAAACCACGACGAAACAGGGCAGTGTATCAAAGGCGCGGCATCCTTTGTCAAGCGTATAGGTGACGTTTCGGCGGCACTTGATAAAATTGCGCAAGGGGACTTTACGAACGAAATTGAGCTTTTATCAGATGCTGATGTAATGGGGCGTTCGTTAAATACAATGACTAAAAATATGAACCGTATGTTCGGGCAAATCAACAATTCTTCCGCTCAGGTTGACAGCGGAGCAAAGCAAATTGCCGACGGCGCGCAAGCCCTCTCACAGGCATCTACCGAGCAAGCGGCAACTGTTGAACAGCTATCAAGTTCGGTAACGCAAATCGCCTCGCAGACCAATGCCAACGCCGAAATGGCAGAGCAGGCCGCCCTTCTTTCTGACTCAATCAAGTCAAACGCCGAAAAAGGAGAGCGACAAATGGACGAAATGATGAAGGCGGTGAGAGAAATCAACACCGCAAGCCAAAACATAAGCAAAGTTATCAAAGTTATAGACGACATCGCCTTCCAGACCAACATTTTAGCACTCAACGCGGCGGTAGAAGCCGCACGGGCAGGGCAACACGGCAAGGGTTTTGCGGTTGTTGCGGAAGAAGTTCGCAATCTTGCGGCAAAGAGTGCGGAAGCGGCAAAAGAAACCGGCGACATGATTCAAAATTCGATGGAAAAGGCAGAGCTTGGCTCACGCATTGCCGGTGAGACAGCACTGAGCTTTGGAGAAATTTCATCAGGAATACAAGAGTCGGGGCAGCTTATTGAACTAATCGCAAAATCATCGAAGGAACAGGCATCCGGCATTTCTCAGGTTAATATTGGCATAGACCAGGTGGCGCGAGTGGTTCAGCAAAACAGCGCGACAGCACAACAAAGCGCGGCGGCATCAGAAGAAATGAGCGGACAGTCCGCTATGCTTCAAGAGCTTATTGGGCAGTTCAAAATAAAGTGACGACAGTTGACAATTGACAGTTGAGAGTTGACAGATATGTAGGGGACGGGCTTGCCCGTCCCGCAATTTGCAGATGTTTTAAAAATGTTAAAAATTCAAAAAATCCGTAGGTTTGATAATGCGTGGTGGGGGTGTAATGTCGGAAGCCAATAACTGTTTGTCCCCGGTTATTAAAACATCGGCGTTTACACTTATGGCGGCGCGAAGGATAGGGCGGTCTTTAACATCGCTTACTTCCGACTCTTCAACGAGAATGTCAGTCGGCGTGGCAACAAGTTGAACGGTGAAAAGCGTGCGATACAAAAACGTTTCAAGGTCGCGGATTCGATGAGGAAATTTCTCGTGAATTACCCTGTGCATTTCGTCTAAAGCGTAATCCGACACAAACGCTACATTAGGCAGCGAGATGGCTTTTTTTATCGCGGCGGCGGGAACGCTGTTAGGGAAAAGTCCGGCTGATATAAAAATGTTTGAATCAATATAACATCTCATTTTTTATCACCATATCTCATTTCCATGATGAGGTCGACAACATCGTCATCGGAGTGTAGCCCTGCTTTTTCCGCTTCGCCTTCCATTGCTTTTTGAAATTCCTTCAATGCAAACATAGCCGAATTCATCAAGACAAGGCGGTCGTTCTCACAAACAAGCGTGAGACGGTCGCCGACATTGATTTTTAAATATTCCCGAATGTCCTTGGGTATTGTAATCTGCCCCTTCGGCAGAACTTTTGCATTATCAATCATTGGAATGACCATATCCATACCCCCCATCTATTTAAATTCAGTATAGCATATTTTCACCCCATTGTCAACATTGTGCAAATTGCACAAAAAATTCATAAAATATGTGTTATAATTCCTATTGTATTTTTCGCGAAAACATGTTACAATAGTCGAAATAACAGAAATGAGACATGTTTTGATGTATAAAAAGTTATTCAAGTATTTTCAGTAACCATTTAGCGCGACTGCAAGGTTGCGCCAAATGGCTGTTATTTTTTTATAAAAAAATATAAGGAGGACAAAGTATAAGCACTTCCCTTGGCGAATACATTATAATTAACATCAGGGGAGGTGTTTCCAATTAGTGAAATTATGAAAAAAATTGAAAGTAAAGCAATAGAATTATTGGGTAAAGATACCTTTGATAGTTATCTTGAACTTATTAAGAAAATCATCGAGAATGATAAATTTGATTACATAATTCTGATTGATAGAAAGGGCGCGGCGATTTTTCGCGCTTTTCTTCGTGTGCTAAAAGAGGAAGAAGGCATTACAAAAACTAAAAAATCAATAATACTCAGTTCTCGTGTTGTTGGCAGCTATTCTTTCGATGTTAAAGAAAATATTAAAGTCCTCATTTTTGATGATATTATCAATCGTGGGAGAAATTTATGCAGGATTATCAAAGACTTATATCGCAGAGGTCTTAGAAACATATCTTACACCGCTTTGGCATATAGAAAAGACCTCAAAAAAGGAGGCGATTCTGTTTCTATTTGTAAAAATGGAAAAGAAATGGAAATCAAAATAACAGACGGTATTTTCAAAGGTGGAGAATTTAGTGTTGGTATTGAAGTTTTCGGTATAACTGAATTATCACCTTTCAAAGAAGGCGAAAAGGGACCAAAAGTGTGTTTGGAGGAATCCGAAACGAAGGATTTGGCAGAAACATTAAATAAATTCGTTCATTATTCAATGACCCCTTATACAGCATACATCGCCTATGGACGTTTTGAGAAGGGAGAATTTCCGAAATTCCCGAATTTAGAGTTTAAAGTACCCGATAATTATGTGCAATTACCTTATGATGTTCAGATTTGTAAAGATGTTGGCGTTGAGGCAGCTTTATATTGTGAAAATGAGGAATATTCTTTAACAACCGGCTATTTTTCCGGTATTAGGGTTTTCACAAATAAATATATTGATGATAAAGACAATAATGCTGAAGACGAAACAGAATATCTCATTCGCCCGTGTTTTTTCTTGCCGCCATTGAAGAAAAAGCATATTGAAATGCTGTTTGAAACATTAAAACTTGATAAAAAGTTCCCGGAGAAAAAGACAAAGCGTAACTTTACAGAAGGCAAAACGGTTGAACAGGGTGAAAATAAAAAAGACTTAGAGCTTTTGGCGACGAAGACTCAGCTTGAAATAAAAATAAGATTAGTAACTTCTGTTCTGACAGCTATCAAAGGAATTGATTTTGCGATTAAGGCATTAGATGGAATTTCTGAAATGGACATAGTTAAGGTATTTGCAAAATCTTTTGCGAGATATTTTTTTGCTGAAGAATATGGAGATAAGGATAAACAAAAAGAATGCTTGAATGAAACGATTGACCTCTTCATTGAGGCAAAAACGGCTATAGATAATAATAGAGGGCTTTTTAATTTCAGATCGAATTACCAAAGCTATGATGTTGAACAGTGCAGAGATTATTACCTTTTAAACTGCACCGACTATAAAGACGAATTAGATAAAAAAAATGAAAACATAAAAGAAATTATAAGTCTGAAAAAGGGCGAAGAGAATGGTTATGTTACATACAGCTTTGTTGAAAGAATATTAGAAAATACAAAAGACGATTTTCCGAGATTTTTTTCCGAACTTTCGATATTTCTTGATAATGTTGACGAAAAAATAGAAGCATATAAATTATTTCCTATTCCACTTGCGGAGACAATCAGACTTATTCACAAAGAGAGAGATTATCCCGAATATTTATTTCCGGAAATAATAGCCGCATTTGATGCCTGCATTGAAGACGGCTCAATGGGGGATTGTGTTTATGTCGAACGTATGAAAGACGATGATAGCTTTATGGCATTGCATTATTATCAACACGGCGAGTCAGCTCCGCTTGAATACTTTAAAATGTTTATTGTTTCATGGAAATATTTGATAAATAACATAAACGGTTCATTGGAATTATGCGCTGATGGCATGACAGATTCTGAAATAAAAACAATGATGAATGACTATAAGAACATAGTTTCAAAGCATTCAGAAGGTTTTCTGAACGATTTGCTTTTGTCAACGTTCATTGTTTTTAATAGGGGGGTTGCAGATGTCAAAGCCCTTCTAAATAAAAAAAACTTTTATTCAATAGTTGAAGAAGCAAATAAAAAAATTGATGACATTAAAAAGATGATTAAAGGACAAAAGAACTCAGATGAGCCTAATATAGTAAAAACGCTTTCAAGAGTGGCAGGAATCTGGCGAAGTAAATTAATAAAACAAAGGATTGATAAAAAAAATGGTTAAAACTAAATTCAATTTAAATTTTGACTTAGAGACATTGACAAAAAATGTGTTTGATAAGTTTATAAAAAATACTGGGCATGCTAAACTGCTTGAATACAACGTAGAGACGGTAAAACTATTTTATATTTATTATGTATTGTCATTAAATGAAATTGACGAAAGATGCTTATTTTATGACAATAGTTTTGATGTGGCTTATTATGAAGCACTTTTTAATACGATAAAAGCTACGGAAAACAATTTTATCATTGAAAAGCCGTTGAAATTTAACCTAAAAGTCTCACAAAATTGTAAAAAAGGTAAAGGAGAAAATTGTTCCGATTGCGGCTGCTTTACAAAACCCTGTAAAAATAACTTTCCTACAGAATGTGATTGTTTAAATAAAAGCGAAGACTTTACAAAAAAAGGCTGTATAAAACTCTATTTTAAAAATCATTCATATGGTGTTACCGGACATATACCAAAAATTGATAATCCATGGTATGAAAAAATAGAGGATGGACTCTTTCAAAAAGTTTGCGAAAAACATAAAGGATTAAAATTTTTTGTTCTAATGTATCCTTTTTTGCTTTCTATAGACAATGGAGAAAAAGTTGAGGTTGATGACCCCAATGTACAAAACTATTTGGGTTTGTTGGTTAATTGCGAAATAATTGATGATGAACAAAAAGAGACGATTCTCAACAATTGGGAAGAATATGCCAATAAGTTTTTTTCGGGTGACGAAGGTAGATGTATAAATATTTTGGGTATATTTTATCGAAATCTTTCCTTATAACAATGATTAAACTTAACCCCCAAGAGCCTGTATCACTACAGGCTCTTGGGTTGTTTATTAATGCTTTTTGATATTTTAATAAATTTTAAAAAGTTGATTTACTTTTCACCGAAAATGTGTTATTATAGTAGAGGAGCAATCTTTAATACAGCACACTTGTGCGGAAAGGGCTATTTAAAAGTATGAAAACTATAGGAATGGTATCACGTGGTATTCGCACGCCGTTGGTTCGCGCCGGTGACGACATAGTCAAAATCACCGTGGACAGTGTTTTGGCGGCATCAAAAGAGGGGAATTTTGAGCTTAACGACAAAGACGTTATCGGAATTACCGAGGGGGTGGTGGCGCGCTCTCAGGGGAACTATGCAAGCTGTGAGCAAATCGCACAGGACATTCGCGCTAAATTTCCGTCAGGCGAGTTGGCTCTCACCTTTCCGATTCTTTCGAGAAATCGGTTTGGGAACATCCTTAAAGGCATAAAAATGGGCTGTGACAAATTATACATTATGCTTTCATATCCCTCAGACGAGGTGGGCAACGAGCTTGTTTGTGCCGATGCCCTTGATAAAGCCGGGGTTAACCCTCACACCGATGTTCTTGACGAGAAGATGTTTCGTGAGAAATTCGGCTATGATACGAAACATGTTTTTACGGGGCTTGATTATACCGAATATTATAAATCGTTCGGCTCTCAAGTTGAGATTATTTATGCCAACGATGTTCGCAGTATATTAAAGTTTACTAAAAATGTGCTGTGCTGTGATATACACACTCGTGCGCGTTCAAAACGGCTGTTAAAAGAGTCGGGGGCAAAGGTTGTATACGGGCTTGATGAGATTCTCACCTCTCCTGTGAGCGGCAGTGGTTATAACGAACTCTACGGGCTGTTAGGCTCAAACAAGGCGACAGAAAACTCGGTGAAACTGTTTCCGCGCGCGTGTCAGCCTATTGTCGATAACATTGCCCTTAAATTAAAAGAAATTACCGGCAAACAGCTTGAAGTAATGGTTTTCGGCGATGGCGCGTTTAAAGACCCCGTCGGTAAAATTTGGGAGTTGGCAGACCCCGTTGTCTCCCCCGCCTTCACCCCCGGTCTATCGGGAACCCCCAACGAGCTTAAGCTGAAATTCTTATTAGACAACGATTTTGCAAACACCGATAAAAGTGAGCTAAAAGATGCTGTGGATGCCGCCATAAAAGCAAAAGGAAATAAACCGGGCGACAAAGCTATGGGAACCACTCCGCGAGTGTACACCGATTTAATCGGGAGTTTATGCGATTTAATGAGCGGCTCAGGCGATAAGGGAACTCCCGTTATTTTAATTCAAGGTTATTTTGATAATTACGCGTCTTAGACTTTTAATGACTTTTAATGACTTTTAATCTGGGAGGATTCATGAAACAAACGTTAGGCAAAAAAATTGTGTTGGCGTTTTTTGTTCCTTTTATAATAATATTCGGGTTGTTGTCCGCGCTTTTCTTTTCGCTGATTTCGTCTTTTTCAGACAGATGGGCACAGCTTGAAATAAACGCCATTGCTGATGTTAACACCGCAATTTTGAAGGGCTCTCATACAGACAGTTCGGCACTCAATTTCGAGGGGCTGACCTTCGGTATAACCGAAGAACACGAGTCTGTGGTGGCGGTGTTTGACTCGGACGGAAAAGTGTTGTACACACCTAATCCTGAATATGCCGATTCGTCAATTGACGATTTGAGCTTCGCGAACATGGGGAGTATACGAGGGGCGTTTATGTTCCGCGAGGAGTTACTTCTCCCCGATGAGTTTTGCAGTTTTTCGGGAGAACGCTCAATGGTTATTTTTAAGCCGTTTACGCTTGCCACCGAAGGCTCGCCGGATTCTGCCACCGGCGGCTCGCCGGTTATTTATGTTTCAATTCCGCTGTCGGTGTTTAGTGCGCGGCTTCTTCCTATTTTTGTTGCCGGTGGAACGGCTATAATCGTGGTTGCGGTTGCAATTTTGTTTTTGCTGTCTTATGTCATCAGAAAGGTGTCGCGCCCCATGCGGCAACTCACTAATGCCGCCGATGCCATATCGCGCGGTGACTATGAAACAGAAATAGGATATTTCTCTGAGGCTGAAGATGAAATAACCGTGTTGTCAAAATCACTTCATCGAATGGTAGAGCGGTTTCGTATTCACTCTTTGGAAATGCAACAAGCTCAACGCGAAACCTCAATGGAACTGTTGATTATGGGGTTCGCGAATGCTTCTAATGATATGAACAAGGTGTTGGGTGGAATGACCACCATGTTCAGCGAATACTTTCGTGCGGCAAAGACCACCATTGTATACATAGACAAGGGCATTCCCACATCATTTTCGTTTAATAACAGCCACAACTCATACAATGAGACGGTGATTGACACACGCTTTGCGCATAAAGAGCAACTTGATGTGGCAGTGCGTGGCAGAAAAATCGCTTTCTTGAACACAAACACAATTAAAGCCCAAAACCTATCTTTTCTTGAGCCGACAACCTTGAGCGCGTGCATTGTTCCGTTGAAGGACGACTTGATTGTGGGTTATCTTGTTCTTGAAAGCGATTTGAAAGAAAGCATATATGAAGGCGATGAGTTAATTTTAATGTATGTCGGCGAGGTTTTGGGCGAATGGCTTAAAGCTAAAAGGTGGGAAAAACAAGAAACGCCCGCGGCGACAAGCGAACCGGTGAACAAAACAACGAAACCCATTATCGCCGAGTCGCAAGCACCCGCACTTGAACTTCCCTTAGATAAATTAAAGGCTATAGATGGGTTAGATGTTGATGGGGCTCTTAAGGGAATGGGTGGGCTTTATGACGTATATGAAAAATCTGTCAAACTCACCGTTCGGCTTTTGCCCCAAACAATGGTTAAATTAGACCAATATATTCTCGATGAAAATTGGGAAGGATTCCGCATTGAAGTTCACGGCTTGAAAGGCGCGTTACGCAATATCGGGGCGGCTCTCTCAACTCATGCGGCGAAGCTTGAAATGGCAGTGCATGAAGAACGGCTTGACTATTGCAAAGAACATTACCCCACGTTTAAAGAAGAGGCGTTGAATTTTGCGAAACAATTAGACGAAATATTCGCCGGGCAAAAAGAAAAGAAAAAAGAAAAAATGGATAAGAGCCTTCTTTTGTCCGCGCTTGAAAGAGCTAAGATTGCGGCTTCGAGGTTTGACGCTACACAGGCGGTTGATGAGTTGAGTGCTGTTTGTGATTTTTGTTTTGACTCATCGGTTGCCACCGATGGCTCATCGGCTGACGAGTTGTTAGAAAAAGTTATGTTCTCCCTTGAGGAGTTTGATTGCGATGGCGCATTAACAAATATTAAGAAATTGGAGGAAATTTTAAGTGAAACACAACAGTAATTCGTATTGTTACAGGGTGAAGGGGTTGTTTGTCCCTTATGCGACTCCCACAAACATTGAAACGGACATAAACAATTATGTCAACAAAATTGAGCGGCTTACCGAACGGCTTGAGGACAATTACAACAACTCGAACGCCGATGGCTTTGTTACGGTTCTTGAAGAAATTCAAGACATGCTGAAGGCGGTCTGCGCAACCGAGTGCGAATCACACGTAATCGCCCTTTTAGATGCCGTGAGAACCCGAAATTTAGCTTATTGCAAGAAATTTTTGCAACAGTCAATCGCCGACTTTTTGCTTTTGTCGATTGAAATGCAAAAGGTGCAAAATGTGAGAGTTACCCCTACTTATGTTCCCAAGTACAACGAAATTGAACGGCATGAAGAATCAGCACGCGCCTTAGCGGCAATTATCAGATTTCTTGATGCAGGGCAAAACAAAAAGGCGCAAGAGCTAATCACCAACATGCCTAACAGAGAAGCAGGTTTTGATAAACTGCTTAAACTGTTAGAGAGTAACGATTTAAATGGCGCGGCTAAGTCAGCAAGAGAAATGGAAAGCAAACACATAGAGCGAATTAATGCCAAACGCGGTCTTGATTCGGGTGGAATGGGTACAACGCCTAAGAATATCTTAGCTGTGGACGACCGCCCCGAAATCTTGACATCAGTAAGCGCGGCTTTAAGAGGGCATTATAAAGTGTTCTGTGCGCCCGGCGGAAAGCAGGCGTTACAAATCGCCGACCAACATAATATTGACTTTTTCATTCTCGACATAGACATGCCCGAAATGGACGGCTTTGAGTTAGCAAGAAAACTACGCTCAAATCCCAAATACGGCAAAACACCGCTTGTTTTCCTTACGGCGACCTCATCAAAAGAGAGAATTTCAACGGCAATCAGAATAGGCAGCAACGACTTTATAGTAAAACCGGCCCTTAATGTAACGTTGTTGGCTAAGGCAAAGAGATTTATAGAAAGTTAAATCTTAAATGAAACACCTTTTTATTATAAACCCCGTGGCGCGTAAGGTTAGGGGGAAGCTTGGGGCTTTGACTGAGCGACTTGACTCTTTCTTCAAAGAATACCCGGCTGTTAACTATCAAGTGCATGTCACCCGTTGGGAGCGTGATGCTTTGGGGGTGATTCGCCGTCATGCCGCTGAGTCGGCAGAGTTGTTGCGGGTTCACGTGATGGGTGGCAACACAACGGTGTTTGAAGCGATTAACGGTGTCATGGGGCTTCCCAACACGCAGTTGGCGATTTATCCGATGGGGGCGCAAAACTCGTTTTTGCGTTATTTCGGCAAAAATAAAATCCACCTGTTTTTATCGTTGAGAAGTCAGGTTTTTTCGCGCACGGTTCCGATTGATGCCTTTCGTTGCGGCAATAATTACGGCATTTTGCAAGCGACAATAGGCTTAGAAGCGAAAGCCAATTTTAACGGGCTTAAAATTCTTGAGAAAAGAGCATTGCCCGGTGAATTGGCGTATGCTTTGGGTGCGTTGGGCTTTATATTCAAGAAAGAAGAGTTTGAACATGAATACGCGATTAAGATTGACGATGGTGAAGAACGCGCCGCTACATATTCCTCAATAATGGCAAGCAACGCCCCGTGTTCCGGCAAAACATTGGACCCTGCCCCGCTTGCGCAACCCAACAACGGGTTTCTTGACTTACAGTTCTTGCGAAATATTACAAGGTTGAATTTAGTTCCCACGTTGTTTAAATATTTATTCAATAAAACGCAGAAAATCCGCCCATCTAAAAAATGTTCTTCTGTCTTTGTTTCGTCAACTTCTTCTACCTCACCCTTACTTGTAGGGGTGGACGGGCATATTTTCTATGAAAACAACGTTGAGTTGCAGGTATTGCCTTATGCGGTTGATTTCGTCCTGCCGCCCGGGGTTAAGCTTTTCGAGGGGAGGTAAAAATGTTCGACAGTTCTAATAAAGATTTGGGGCTTATGTTCAAGGAGTTTTTGAACACCACGCCGGGGTTTGTGGCGGTCATTGATTCAAGGGCAAGGGTTAGATTTATCAGCCGCTCACTGGCAGAGTGGATGGGTCTTTCATCGCCGCGCTATGCTGTCAATCGCCCTATTTTAGATTTGTGCAACTCTATTGAGATGAAGATGATGTTTCAAGACACAATGGAATCACAAGGCGGCGTAGAAAGATATTTTGAGCTGTTTATCAATGGGAAAATGCACTATCTTATGATGCGCTCTGCTAAAATCGCAGAGAGGGCGGGCGCGCGCATATTTGAGCTGACTGACATAACCCCCATTACAGAAGCGAAAATAGAAGCCGAGATTGCCACTAAGGCGAAAGCCGAATTTTTAGCAAACATGAGCCACGAAATAAGAACCCCCATGAACGCCATTATAGGCATGACTGAGTTGCTTATGATGAAGCCTTTAGAGCGCGAACAACTTCATCACGCTGTTTCTGTTAAGAGCGCTTCTATGGCGTTGCTCAACATAATAAACGATATTTTAGACTTCTCTAAAATCGACTCTCAAAAAATGGAGATTGTTAACGCCCCAACTGACTTTGCCACACTCATCAACGACACGATTAACATGATAAGTGTCAAAACAATGAGTGAAGAAACAGCGTTCATAATAGACATAGCAAATGACATTCCCCCCATAATAAACATCGATGAGTTGCGACTTAAACAAACGCTGATTAACCTTTTAAATAATGCAGTGAAATTCACGCAAAAGGGTTTTGTTTCGTTAGAAGTTTGGGCTGAGAGATTTGATGGCGAACTTGAATTGCATTTCGTTATAAAAGACACCGGGATTGGGATTAAAGAAAGGGATATGGCGCGGCTGTTCGGAGCTTTCTATCGATTTGACTCACAAAGAAATAAAAACATAGTGGGGACAGGTTTGGGATTGTCTATTGCGCGTAGTTTCATAGACCTCATGGGCGGCAGAATATCTGTTGAAAGTGAATACGGCAAAGGCTCAACTTTCTCGTTCTATATACCGTGTGATGGGGCAAACATCGGAAGGCAGAAGCTGCCCCCAAGTCTCACAGAACTCGAAGAACCGGGAAAATATAAGGCGTTGGTCTATGAACCCAAAGCCATAAATGCACGCGCCGCCGAAAAAGTTTTTGAGCGGCTCGGTGTTGATTGTGTTGTCTTAGAAAATTTGAGCGACTTTAAAAAAGCGTTCTCCCCTGCCCCCGATGGTTTTTCTCATGTTTTCTTTGACAAATCAGCCGAGAGAATTATTAACGACTATCTTCAAAAAAAAGACATGTATACCTTTATGTCGCAAGAAGCCGGCGGTCTTTCTTATTTCGATAAGCTGATTGAAAATAACGCCGAGTATATCTTAGTTAAAGACACAAATCAACCCATCACCGCGACTTTCACCGTAAATTATATCAACCGCCCTTTGTTTATCGTCAACATAGCGCGAATTTTAACCGGTGCCGGGCTTCAAGACACGGTCTCACCCGAAAAAGAGAGCGTGAAGTTAGGGGAGTTCTCAACTAAAGACGTGTGCGTTTTATTGGTGGACGACAATCCCGTGAACTTAATGGTGGCTGAGGGAATGTTGAACGAGTATGGTATTCGCGTTGTTACCGCCGCCGGCGGCAGTGAGGGGATTGAGCTTGCTTCAAAGAACAATTACGACATTATTTTCATGGACCACATGATGCCGGTTGTTGACGGAATTGAAGCAACACAGACAATCCGCTCAATGGGAGGGATTATGCCGATTGTCGCACTTTCGGCGAACGCCGTTTCGGGGGCAAGAGAGCTGTTTTTAGAAGCCGGCATGGACGATTTTCTCTCAAAGCCAATCCTAATAAAAGAGCTTCATGACATTCTGCTGAAATATATTCCTCGTGGGAAGATAAATAGAGGTGGCTAAATTATTTCAGAAAACATTTATTTTACTTCGCCGTTGGAACAATCTCCAAGGTATAGCCTAACGGTTTCAGCACCTTGAATAAAGTATCAATCTGCGGAGTTGCCTTCATGCTTTCGAGTCGCGCAACAGCCGACTGGTTAATTCCTGCTTGTTGCGCAAGTTGTTTTTGAGTTAAGCCTTTGGTTTCTCTTGCTTCAATTAATTTACCAATAAGTGAGACTTCAAAATTAATGCGTTCTTTCTCGTCATCAGTAAGCAAATTCGGGTCATCCCAAAGGTCATCGAAGGTAGTAAAATTCATATTATTTATTCTTTTCATGCTTTATTCCTTTCCAAATGGTCGGCTAATAGCCGCTCTGCCTGTTCAATTTCAAGAAGTGGGGTTTTCTTTGTTGTTTTCACAAAATGATGAAGCAAAACAAATGTTTGAGCTTTCCAATAAAAGAAAAACACACGATGGTCAAGCGGTCGCAATTCCCACAAATCATTTCTAATGTGCTTGACAGTCGGATAGCCCGCTCTTGTTCCATAAGTTTTCAAAGTTTTTATATAGGCTAAAATTTTCGTGGCTTGAACTCGCTCATTCTTGCTTGTCAACCCCTTTTCAGCCAATTCATAAATTAAATCTTTAATCGGCTCGTTGCCGTTTTTGTCTTGATAAAATATAACGTCAAACATAATTATTATACCCCCTCCTGTTCACATTATATCAAATTCGTAATTAGTTGTCAATGACGAATATGAACAAATTGTTAATTTTTAATTAATTGTTCAAAAAACATTGTAAAAGCACTCAAAATATTGTATAATTAACACAGTCTATGTAGCTTTAAGCAACCTGCATTAAGAAAGGAAATGGCTGTAATGAAAAATTTAAAGGTTTCTCTTAAACTTATAATCAGCTTTCTGATTATCATCGGATTGTGCTTGGTTATAGGCGCTTTTGGTGTATTTGGCACTTCTTCCATGGACGACTCCCTACATAAGATGTACTACGAACAAACAAGACCGTTAGGTGACATAGGCAAAGCAATTGAGTATAAACAGCGAATTCAAGTTCAACTTCGTGAACTCGCGCTGTTTGTCGGTGATGCTCAACGACTTTCTCAGATTGAAAACAGAAAAAATGAGGTCACCGCAAATTTCCTCGATTACACTAACAATTACAGCGAATCAATCAAAGACGATGAAACAGCGCGAATATTCGATGAGGCTATGGATTTATATCACACCCAGTATTCCCCCGGAATGAACAGGGTTTTGCAAAACGCAAAACAGGGTGCCTCACGCGAGAGCCTTATCGCCGAAATTGATGCGCTCGCGCCCACATCGGACAGAATAATTGCTAACTTCACCGAGTGTATGGACTTGAAGATGGACAGTGCTGAAAAGGCTAATTATGACGGAACTAATTTGTTCAGCACACTTCTTTTCGCCATTATCGCCGTTATTTGCATTTCTATCGTTATAGCTTTGTGGCTTGCATTTTATATTTCGGGGCTTATCAGCAAACCTTTGCAATTAATTTCACGATTTATGACAAAAGCGGGCAAAACAGGTGCTATAGCCCTGTCGCCCGAAGATGCCAAACACATGGAAGAATATAGGAAAATTAAAGATGAAGTTGGTGAATGTATCAACGGCTGCGCTGCATTTGTTCACCACATTAATACCATTGCAAGCGAGCTTGAATACGTTGCTAATCGAGATTTAAGCTCAGATGTCGAGGTGCTTTCAGACGAAGACGTAATGGGCTTGGCACTTCAACATACAGTCAGCAGTCTTAATAATATGTTCGGTGACATTTCAACCGCATCGTCACAGGTTTCTGTGGGCGCAAACGAGGTGGCAACAGGGGCTCACTCATTGGCGCAAGGCTCAACCGAGCAAGCGGCATCAGTTGAACAGCTTTCGGCATCTGTAAATGAAATATCCGAAAAAACTCGTCACAACGCGCAAATGGCGGGAGATGCGGCTGAAAAATCGTCAACCATCAGAACCAACGCCGAAAAGGGCAGCCTTCAAATGGACAATATGATGAAGGCGGTTAACGAAATCAACGAGGCGAGCCAAAACATAAGCAAGATTATCAAAACCATCGACGATATAGCCTTCCAAACCAACATTTTGGCACTCAACGCGGCAGTAGAAGCGGCACGCGCCGGGCAACACGGAAAGGGCTTTGCCGTGGTGGCGGAAGAGGTTCGCAACTTAGCTTCTAAGTCAGCGCAAGCCGCAAAAGACACCAGTGCCATGATAGAAAGTTCTGTTGAAAAATCTAATTTGGGATTGGCTTTAGCGACTGAGACAGCGGAGTCTTTAAAGGGAATCGTAGAAGGCGTAAACGTGAGCACAGACATTATTCAAAAAATCGCCGATTCGTCAGACGAACAAACTTTAGCAGTATCGCAAATAAACATAGGAATAGACCAGGTGTCGCAGGTAATTCAGCAAAGCAGTGCAACAGCCGAACAAAGCGCGGCGGCATCACAACAAATGAGCGGACAGGCAACCTTATTGCGTGACTTAGTGCAAGAGTTTAAGCTGAAAGAGAATAAGAAGATTATAATCTAACAGTTGACAGTTGAGAGTTGACAGTTATGGTGTCGCCTTACGGCGACGGATTTAAAATTATAGCAATACACCGCCCGGCAGTTTTGTGTTGGGCGGTGGTTGAAATTGAGAACAGGGGGTGAGTTTATTGAAAATTTCGACTAAGGGGCGTTACGCGCTGAGAATGTTGCTTGATTTGGCAGAACACAAAGATAACGGCTTTATTTCGCTCAAAGAAATTGCCGAAAGGCAGAGCATGTCAAAGCAATATTTAGAGCAGATTGT
This sequence comes from Oscillospiraceae bacterium, assembly GCA_009777445.1. Classification (GTDB taxonomy): domain Bacteria; phylum Bacillota; class Clostridia; order Oscillospirales; family Ruminococcaceae; genus Ruminiclostridium_E. The sequence continues at coordinate 33,675 of WRLV01000016.1, forward strand.
CCCACTGTTGAACACTTCCGACATATTGCGCACCAGCCGCGGCAAACAGGGCGGCTATATGCTCGCGAAAGAACCGTCACAATATACAGTCGGGCAAATTCTGCGAATTACAGAGGGCAGTCTCGCGCCGGTGGCTTGTTTAGAAGATAAAGTCAATCAATGCTCACGCGCGGAAATTTGTAAAACCCTTCATGTCTGGGACGGATTATACAAAACCATCACCGAATATCTCGACTCAATCACATTGCAGTCACTTTTAGAAAAACACGATGATATGGGGAATTATACAATCTGACGGACAGTTGACAGTTGACAATTGAGAGTTGACAGTTGTGGTGTCGCCTTGCGGCGACGGATTTGAATTTATAACAATTACACCGCCCTGCACTTATGTGTTGGGCGGTGTATAATTTTTGGTGTTCACTCGGGACGAGCAAGCCCGTCCCCTACAATAACTATCAACTCTCAACTGTCAATTGTCAACTGTTCGTCAACTGTCAAAACTCTCTCTTCTTATAAAACGCAAGCGACAGCTTATAAGACACAAATATGAGTGCCGATAGTCCTGCGGCGAATATGCTTAATAGAAATGCTCTGTTTTCTTCTACCTGCGCCGATAGTGTCATTAGTCCGTTTAATGAGTCGCCGTCACCCTTTGCCATCACCACCCCCGCGAGCCCTAAAACGCCTGCGAGCGGAATAAGGCTGAAAAACTTTGCTTTCTGATAATTAAACTTGAAGTAAAACGGCAACTGTATTGCCTGAAACAAAATACACATTCCCCCCATAACCGCAAAAAACCAAACAATTCCGTCATCGACAAAACTTCCACCTGCAAGAATTACGGTTATTCGCCCGATTGTTCCGAGTACAAACGCCATTGCGACCGCGCAAATGTTCATTGCAAGGGTGAAAAGATATCGCCCTCTGACAACGGTTTTTCTGTCAAGTGAAAGTGTTGCGTAAAGTGAATCTAAGTTGTTTTTATCAGCAACGATAAACGGCACACCCGAAAGCAATGTAGCCACCATTAAGCCAATTCCCAAACTTGATGCCATATTTCCACTCATTGTCACCATACAAAGCATGCTCAACGATAACGGCAACGTAGTTTTTAATCCCAATTGAGGGTTCACTGTTGCGAAATCTAACCCGATAAATGCGTTTAGCTTAGCCATTTTTCTTAACCTCCTTAGTCATAAAGATAATAATCTCATCAAGTGTTATACTTTCAGCGAGAATAGTTTTGGGTAGTTTGGGAATGTCTACAGCCCTTGCCATTCCCTCAAACCCGGTTGAGTGTCTCCGCTCGCCAACAATCAGCTTTTTATGTTCACTGTTAATCTCGTTTAAGCCGCCTGTTACTCGTACGTATTTATCAAGAAGCATGTCTTTTGTTCCCGTAAAGACAATTTTGCCGTCAAGTATGAAAGTTATAAAATCGGCGGTTTTTTCAAGGTCGGTGGTGATGTGAGTTGAGAAGAAAACACTTTTGTTTTCATCGGTGACAAATTCACGCAATAAGTCGCAAATCTCGTCACGCGCGACAGGGTCAAGTCCGCTTGTCGGCTCATCAAGAATCAGCAATTCTGCATTGTGCGAAAGCGCGACGGCAATCTGCAACTTAACTTTCATGCCCCTTGATAAATCCTTGACTTTCTTCTTTTTGTCAAGACCGAACTGCTTTGTGTATTCTGAATACTTCTCACTGTTCCAGTCGCTGTAGAACGGCGATACCGCCTTTTCGACATAGGCAACCGTCCATTCGTCAACGTACATCGGCGAATCCATGACGACACCGACTTTGCCGTTATTTTCAGGAATGTTC
>WRLV01000017.1 GCA_009777445.1 Oscillospiraceae bacterium
TGAAAATTTGTCTAAGTATTATGGGAATAAGAAAGCGGTCAATTCTATTTCTTTTAAGGCATCCGATGGGGAAATTCTCGGCTTTTTAGGGCCAAATGGGGCAGGGAAGACCACCACAATGAATATGCTGACAGGATATATATCCGCTACAAGCGGCAGAGCCTTGATAAACGGAATAGACGTGCTTGAAAATCCTATAGCGGCTAAGAGAAATTTAGGCTATCTGCCTGAAAATCCGCCGCTTTATCTTGATATGACGGTTGATGAATATCTAAGATTTGTGTATGAACTGAAAAAATGTAAAATGCCGCGTAATTCTCATCTTGATGAGTTGAGAGAGCTTACAAATATTAACGATGTGAGAGGGCGACTGATTGCCAATTTGTCAAAGGGCTATCGCCAGCGCGTGGGCATTGCCGGGGCGTTAGTCGGAAATCCAAAAGTTTTAATATTAGACGAGCCTACAGTCGGGCTTGACCCAAATCAAATCATAGAAATCAGAAACCTCTTGAAACAATTGGGCAAAGACCATACTATGGTTATGTCATCACACATTCTCAGCGAAATAAAAGCGGTGTGCGACCGCATTGTCATCATAAACGAGGGTACAATAGCAGCAGACGACACCCCCGAAAACTTAACAAAAGAGCTGTCAGGCAACAACGCTTTGTTAGTCCGTGTTGAGGGAGAGCCACAGCGCGTTTGTGAAGTTTTGAGGGAAATTGAGTCTCTTGACGAGATTAAAACAATGGACTCAACAGAACCAGGCGCGCATGACTATGAGTTGACAGCAAAAGTCCCCGATATTCGTCGCGATGTGTCGGCTTTGCTTGCCGCTAATAACCTGCCGTTGCTTATGATGAAAACAAACGAGTTAACGCTTGAAGAAATATTTATCAAATTGACTAACACAAACGCAGCGGACATTCCAAAAGAAGAAGAAGAATCAGAAATTTGCGAAGAGATAGTCACTGATGAATTGCCGGAAAGTGAGGGTGAATAATGATTAGTATATTTAAACGTGAGTTGAACGCTTATTTTTACTCACCTTTAGGTTATGTGTTTATTGCCATAAGTTTTGCAACGTCCGGGCTTTTCTTTTTCGATACGGCATTAAGTCGCGGCTCTACTGATATAAGAGGCGTGTACGAGTCTATGTATATTATCATAATGGTCACCATTCCGATATTGACTATGCGCCTAATGGCGGACGACAAGAAAAGGGGAACCGACCAGCTCTTACTCACATCTCCCGTTGGGCTGTTCTCACTTGTGTCGGGAAAATTTTTGGCGGCATATGTTGTCTTTATTATTGCCACGGCAATAATTCCGGGCTACGCCGTGGTTATGTCGTTTTATTCCCCCGTTGCATGGAAAATCATCTTAGGCTATTGGTTAGGGCTGTCTCTTGTGGGCGCGGTTTATGTCGCCTTAGGGGTTTTAATTTCAACCCTTACCGAAAATCAGATGATAGCGGCGATTGTCGGCATTATTCTTAATATAGTCATGCTCTTTATGAACTATTTAGCGGCACTTATACCCATTGCTATAATCAGGCAGGCAGTTCAGGCACTTTCACTTACCGAGCGATTTTCAGAGTTTACCTTAGGATTTTTCAGCCTATCGGGAGTGTTGTTTTTCCTGTCACTTACCTTTGTTTTTTTAGTATTGGCAACAAGATTAACAGAACGCCGAAGATGGGCGTGACGGACAATTGACAATGTACAATTGACAATTGACAATGGTGGTGTCGCTATCGCGACTTATTAGAATTTATTATCAATTGCCATAAATAAAATCCGTCGCCGTCAGGCGACACAATAATTGTCAATTGTACATTGTCAATTGTCAATTGTCATGGGAGGGGCTATGTATAATTTTAGAAAATTGAAGTATGGTGGGTTTTCTTTGTTTATTACGGTTGTTATTATAACGGCTGTGGTGCTTTTGAATGTTATTGTTGAGCTTTTGTCTGAGCGGCTTGATGTCCGAATTGACCTTACCGATAATATGCTGTTTTCTGTTGAGGACTCTACTGTTGAATATTTGAGGAATTTAAACAGCGATATAAAACTTACGATTACTAATAATGAAGAGGATTTTAAATCGTCAAACATGAGTTCGGACAGTCTTTATTATTCACAAATGAATGAAATTGTGAGGGTTTTCGCTCAAAGTTCAGACACAATCACGGTAGAATATGTTGATTTATTAAGAAACCCTGCCTTCGCAGGGCGATATGACACTACCTTAACCCCTTATAATATTATTGTCGAATCGGCTGTCACATCAAGGTATAAAATACTCACACCAAATGAATATTTAGATATAAAATACTTCTCTGCTGATGGCAGCCCTATTTCAGAACGCGATGCACAAATGCACATGGCATTTAACAGCCCCGTGTATCAAGATATAAGCGCAGCGGCAGAGCAGGCTATTCTCTCTGCTATTATGTCGGTTAGTGACGAAACGCCGACACGAGTAGCGTTCAGTGCGGGTTATGGTGAGGATAAACCTTCTCATGAAGCGTTTAGGCAAATTTTAGAAGACAACGCCTTTCTTGTTGAGGAGTTAGATTTAAATCTAACCACTCAAATAGATGATAAGCTTAACATTTTAATTTTGTTTGCCCCCGAACACGACTACAGCAACGATGTCTTGAACGAACTTGAGCGTTGGTTAGAAGAGAGCCAAGATAAAACGCTTGTGTTTGTCCCCGGGCTTCAAAATACACGTCTTGTTAATACTGACAGGTTTCTTGCCGAATGGGGGTTGGCGGTTGCACACGAACTTATCTGGCAGACTGATTTAAGATACGCCGCTAACGACCAAATTCAATACCTTAAAGCAGTCGGTGAGTTTTCTAAAGGGTTTGAAGAAGACAGATTTTTGGGGCTTTTCGTCCGTGCGGTTGAGCAATTACGCACCCCGGGCGTGATTGCCGAGACGCTTTTAGAGTCGTTTGACGGAGCAATAAAAATCCCGCTCGAACCGCCCGATTGGGTTGAAAGCGAGCAGGACGAACAGGAATATTTCAGCACACTGCCACGTGGTGTTTATTCCGTCGCCGCTCAAAGTGCCAGGGTGGGAGTGCGCGGCGAGAACGGTCGCCTGTTAGTGTTCGGAAGCCCGTTGCTTTTCGATGAGTCGCTGTTAGTGGCGGAACAATACAGCCACGCCGAATATTTTATTAACGTTTTCAACACGCTAAGCGGAAAAGATGTGACGGTAACGTTAGCCCCTAAAGCGTTTCGCCTTCCCGCCTTAGACATTCCGGCAGCTGATGTGCGCAATTTAACGCTCATATTCTGCTTAGCTCTCCCCTTAGCCGTCTTGATTTTGGGAATGTTTGTTTGGATTAGGAGAAAAAGAAAATGAGCAAAGTTAAAATCGTTATATTTTCAATGCTCGCTCTTTTGGTTTTGGGTGGAATTTTGTTGGTGCTGTTAATCACCGCTCCTACAGATATTGAAACGCCGCCCGAAGTTATAAACCATTCTTCCACTATTCCTCTGATGGGAAGAGATTTAGATGAGATTGAAACCGTTGAAATAACTAATCAGATGAGCAGTTACACAATCCAAAAAAATAGAACAAAAACCGACGAATATTACATTGAAAGTTTTGGCGACTCTGTAAAGACAAATCAAGCTGAATTTTCAAAGAACCTCGGTTATTTAGCACTGCTTCCCGCAAATGAGTTGGTGGAAGAAAATGCCGATTTAGATAAATACGGCTTGAAAACGCCGTTGGCTTCAATCAACGTTTACTTTGACGATGATTCTTATACCCTTAAAATCGGGCTTCAAACAGGCAACCTCAGTTATATTTCAATCAATGACGAGAAAAGTGTTTATGTAATCGACGGATTTAAAGTCGCCCCACTTTTGTCAGACGAGTTAAGTTATGTTGAGAGGAATGTCTTTCAGCATAGCGGCGAGGCGTTCAGCAGACTTGAAGTCGTTGGAACTTATGACGAACCCATTGTTATAACGCCCGGAGATAGGGGTGGCTATTTGATGAGCGAACCTGTGCGCGCAATGTTGCACCCCGACAACAGCGTTGACTATATCAACAGTTTATTTAATCTAACAGCGGATTCTGTTGCTTTCGTGTCTAATTCTGCCGGCAAAACTCTTGATAAAGAAACTGCTGATTATATTGTTTCGGCGCGCTTAGAAGACGAGTCCGAGTTAGTTTTGTTTATCGGCGAAAAAACAGACGAAGGATATTACGCCACATCAAATACGGCACCTGGCGTTATGTTCATAGTGAACGAACATAATCTGCCGTGGGTGACATCAACAATTGAGGATATTATCATGGGTGTTGCCTTAATGCCGTATATTTTTGATTTGAGCGAGTTTTCTGTTGAAGCCGACGAGAGAGTTATATCCATAACCGTTGTGGGTGATGAGCTTAACGAGGAATTTCTTTATAACGATGAAGTTGTTTTGCCGCCCGAACGTGCTAAAGAGCTGTATAGATTCATGATAAGTGCACAAGCTGAAAGTGTCTACACTAAAGCGACACAGGGGGCGAGATTGGCGCGCTTCACCTATCGTTATGAAGACACGACCCAACCCGATGATATAGTCGAGTTTTTCCGTGCAGATGACAGGGGACTGATTATCAGCATTAACGGAAAGCCAAGTTTCAGATGTCGCGAAACCTATCTTGACGGGCTTATACAAAGCATGAATGATTTTTTGACCAGTTCCTAAGCGAGCAAATGTTTGAACATTTCAGCAACATTTATATTCAAAGCCGCGTTACAATTGTGTTTTTGAGAGGAGAATAAATAACATGGAACGAATTTACAGCATTGATGAGTTACGGGGACTATTATACCCTGTGTTTGCATCATATCCTGTTCGCAAAGCTACATTGTTTGGCTCATATGCGAGAAGAGATGCCGACAGCGGCAGTGATTTAGACATTGTTATTGATAGCGGCGGCAATCTTCGTGGATTTAACTTTTTTGGATTGCTTGGCGACATCGTTGAAACGCTTGACAAGCGGGTGGACTTGCTTGATGAACGTGGAATACACAACGATAGCCCGGTTCGGTTTGCCTTACAAAAAGAGGGGATAGCATTGTATGAAAAATCGTGACATTAAAATTATCGAGAAATTTCTTGAGCATATCGAAGATGTCAAAGATTTCGTGGGGAACTCTAATTGTGCTGAATTTATGTCTAACAAGAAGGATATGATGGCGACTGCATTTGCTATTGCACAAATCGGCGAACTGACAATGCAAATATCTGATGAGGTAAAAGTAATATTACAAGAGGTTGATTGGCGTGGGATTAAGGGTTTCCGCAACTGGCTTATCCACAATTACGAAAAAGTGGAATTGCCGGCGTTTTGGGACGTGATTAAAAACGACCTACCTGAGCTTGAAACACGATTGAAAGATTTTTTGAAGAGAAAGGAAACGTTTTAAATGGAAAAAAAATTCGCTATGTACAAGGGTTATCCCTTAGTGCGCAAGGGTAATCAGATTTATTATGGCAATATGTCAGATGAGTATGTTTGCATGATTAGCATTTTATCGACAAAAAAAGTCAAAGATTTAGAAGTCGCCGATAATTTAAAGGTGATGTTGGCTTTGACCTCTGAGAGAGATGCCGCAAGCATGATTGTGAGGAACACCGACCGCAATAACCTGTATGATGCCTTAGAAGTTTCATACAATTGGCTTAACAAAACAAAATAATTATAAAAATAATTAGTAAAATTTCACATAAACGTGTAAATTTTTACGCAGCTATTGCACTTCTCAAAAATTTATGATATAATGTCTTTGAATATATTTTGAATATATTTCTTGAGGAGGGGGGACTATGATTCGTAAAAACGGTATTTTCGCTTTAATAATGGCATTTATAGTGTCCATTGCCGGTTTGTTGTCAACGGGTTGCTTTGCAACACCGGGCGTTGCTCTTCCCAGAGTTTCTGATTATTACAAAGAGCGAGTGGTTGTTGAGCGAAAAGAGTTGAGGGTTGGGCTTACTTCCGGCTCTTATGGTGAGATGTTTAACGAAATTATCGCGCCTTTGCTCAACGAAAAGGGGTATACTTTTGAGTTGGTTTACTATGATAACGTCATACTCCCGAATTTCGATTTAGCCGAGGGTAAGATTGATTTAAACATCTTTCAAAACATAAAATATCTGAATACCCATAAATTCGCTAACGATAACGACTTGGCGATTCAAGCAATCACCGAGATTCCAACGGCACCGATGGCTGTTTATTCTCGCGAACACAATTCTTTTAGTTCGCTCAGAAGAGGGGCGACGGTTTCTATCCCCTCTGATGCCACAAATAAGGCGAGGGCGTTAAAATTGTTAGAGAGCGCGCGGCTTATAAAAATTGACCCGTTTATAGACAAATCGAAGGCAACCGAGAACGATTTAATAGAAAATAGATTAGAGTTAGAATTTATCACGGCTGATATGAATAAACTTCCTATTACCCTTAATTATTGTGACATTTCGGTTATAGCGGGAAGTTATGCAATTTCTGACAATTTAAACTTGTCTGATGCTTTGATTGTTGAAGACCGATATGACGATGACTATAAGAACGTGATTGTAGTGCGAAACGAGGATATAGGAGAGCAGTTTTCGTTAGACATAATAGATGCCGTTTACTCAATCGAGTTTTTTAATCAAATCACCGCCGATGACAGCAAGTATAAAGAATACGCATATCCGCGACATTTCTATAAGATGACTAATCAATAGTTTTTCGCAAATATAATTGCAAGAATGGGGGTGTTTGAGCTTTGAAAGTATCGCAAAAACTGCGCATTGGCTTTGCTGTTGTTATTTTAATCGCAATGTTCATGAGCATTGCCGGTATAGTCGGAATGAATAATATTTACCGTTCAGGGCGCGATATGTATGAAAAGCAAGTGGCGGCTCTTGAGCTGTTAGGCGTTGCCACCGAAAAATTCAAACAACTCCAGATTGAAATTAAGAGAGTAATTATTTGCGGATTTTACGATGATATGAGAGAAGCAATTGACTCTAAAAATGACTTTGAAAAAGGGGTTGAAGAGTTTCGGCTCATTATGCTTGAAGTCCGTGGGTTAGAAGACGATGAAATTCCCGAGAATTTGCTTCAATTCTACGAGTTAATTGACGCGAAATTTGAAAATGAATATCTGCCAATTGCCCGCGAAACAATAGACATGTCGATAGGCGACATGCCGGACCACTTTAACAAGTTATATATAAACGTTAAATTAAACTCTTTGAACTATACCACTGATGTAGTTAACGACCTTATGTTGGGTCTTATGAGGTTTAAGTCAATCCAGGTTGACATAGCGAGTCAGGAGAATGCCGAAATAACGCAAGATGTTGTTGTGCTTCAAGTCTTTTTGATTATCATGACAATAATCGCGGCAGTCATTATAACGAGAATTATCATAAGAGATATTGCAGAGCCGCTTAACGAAGCGTCGGCTGTTTTGCAAAACATTTCAGGCGGAAACTTTGATGTGAGAATAAAAGGCTATTATAAAGGCGAGTTTAACAACATGAAGGAGACAATCAACGATGCTGCCAAGAAACTTTTAGTTTTGTTTGATGAAAAAGCAAAAGCTGAACAATCAGAATTTACCTCAAAGCTGACGGCAGAAAAGGCAGTGGCGGCGAAAGAGGCCGTATTAGACAGTATCATATACGCCAGCAAAATTCAAAAGAACCTTATTGCCAACGATGCTGTTTTCAAGAGGGTGTTCACAGACTATTCGGTGACCTGGAAACCGCGTGATGTGGTTGGAGGAGACATCTATTGGCTTAAAGAGTTTGAAGAAGGGGCAGTTCTTTGTGTTTGTGACTGCACAGGGCATGGAACGCCGGGTGCGTTGTTGACCATGTTAGTGGTTTCGGCATTCGAGTCGCAGGTTAACAACAAAAATTATAAAGATACGGCTGAAATTATCTGGCTGTTAGAAAGAAAATTAGTCGGTGTTTTAAATGTTGATTCCGGTGTGCAAGAAGCCGGAGCTTCAGACATTAAAGATGGATGTGACTTGGCTGTTTTATACATCTCTAAAAGCGGGGAAGTTTCAATTTCATCGGCTAACACCCATGTTTTTATCAGCAACGGTAAAGACATTACCCAAATAAAAGGGCAAAAACTATATGTCGGCGAGGGTAAAATCAAGAGCAAAGAAGACATAAAAGTAACTCAAATCGAACCTAATTCCGACAACAAGTTTTATATTGCTTCAGACGGGCTTTATGACCAAATGGGGGGAACTCCACCGCGACCTTTCGGGTATAGGCGGTTTAAAGAAATAATACTCAATTTTCATGGTGACAGCCAACAAAATATCTGCACTAAGATATGGAAGGCTTTTGAGGAATATCAAGGCACTCAAATGAGAAGGGATGATGTTGAACTTATATCATTTAAAATATAAGCAATCTAAAATGTGATTTACGCTGAACGCAGAAAGGCACGGTCTTAAGATATGGATATCTATGAGAGGGAACAAGCAATATACGATAATGCCGTTCAACGATTAGAAGAAGTTAAGAACGGGGATTCGTGTACCATTGATGATTATGGTGGGCTTTTAAGAGAATACGGCAGGCTGTTACGCCAAATGCGCCGTTTCACCACCATTTCAGACAGAACAGCAGAGACTCTTAACACCACCAAACAGGACTTGTTGGGAAAAGTAAACTTCGACCAACTCACAGAACTGTATAATAGGCGTTTTATGGAAGAAAGTTTTAACCGACTAATCAAGTCAATTTCGCGTTATGGTGGAATTTTAAGTGTTTTAATGCTTGACATTGACTTCTTTAAGCCGTATAATGATACATACGGGCATGCGCAAGGCGATGAATGTCTTAAAGTAGTCTCGAAGGCTATCGCACGCTGTGTCACGCGCTCAGATGATTTTGTGGCGCGATACGGAGGAGAGGAATTTGTGGCAGTGTTGCCAAACACCGATAAAAGAGGGGCTTGTTTGGTTGCCAAATCAATACTTGAAACGATTAGAGAATGTGATATTAAGCACGAAAACAGCAGAGTCGCTAAGTTTGTCACAATCTCAATCGGGGTGACAACCGGGAATGTCGAACACTCGCAGGATTATTCTGATTTTATTAAGCAAGCGGATAAGGCTTTGTATATGTCAAAGCAAAACGGAAGAAACATGTACACATTCCTTGACTTCAAGGAAGACTAATTTTAATAGCGTGGAAAGGACATGTCTTAAAATGATAAAAATGCTTGATGCCTATAACATGGTTAAGGATGAAAACATAATCCTTATTTACAGCGGCCCTATTTGGAACGATGGTATGCAGGGAATCGCTGAAAACCTAAAGAAGCGGTTAGAGTTTGATGAACTTCCGCTGTCTGCCTCACAGTCAGTTTTCTCAGTCTTTGTCGAGCAAATGAACAACATTTTAATGTATTCGGCAGAGAAACAACATCTGCACTTGAAAGAAAAAGAATTTGATGTGTCTAAGGGAATGTTGATTATCGGTGTAATCGAAGGCAAGTCGTATTTTATAAGAAGCGGAAATCTTGTTAAGAATTCCGGTATAGAACTGATAAAGTCACGAATAGACCATCTTAACACACTCGATAAACAACAACTGCGTAAATTCTATAAAGAGCAAATAAGAGCCGAAAACACCAACCCCGAGAGCAAGGGCGCGGGAATAGGCTTAATCGAAATAGCAAGGCGAGCGACAGGCAAAATCGAATATGAATTTACGCCCTATAAAGGTGACTTTTCGTTTTTTTCTATGTTAGTCTATATATAACCGGCGAGCCGCCGGTCGCAAACCGACATAATGTATGTTTTATTTGCAATAGCTCACGCGCCGGTTTACATTGAATTTTTGGTGAGCTTGAATCACTACTTTAGGAGAGGAGAATTCCCTTATGGCTTTTATTTTAGAACGGCAAAGAACAGGCTCAACCCCTTATGTTTTCATTGACGGGGATAAGGGTTATATAAAACTTGAAGGTGAAAGCTTTCACGAAAATGTTGTTGAATTTTTCAAAGATATAAATGCGTGGCTTGACAGCTTTTTGGCATCGGAATTTACCGAGCTGACTTTCGACTGCGCCATGGAATATTTTAACAGCTCAACCGCAAAACTTTTGTTCAATATGCTGCTTAATATGGACGATTATGCCATTGACGGCAAAAAAGTTGTCGTAAATTGGATAACCACTGTTGATAACGATATTATAATAGAGTGCGGAGAAGATTTTGAAGAAGAACTTAACAATCTGGAATTTAACATGATTATCCAGTAAAATGTTGACATGTCTTAATTTTTATGGTAGAATATATATAGAGACGTTATCTTATGACGAACTCTTAAAATAAAACAGGGGGTGTAATTATGACTTTAGAAAAAATAATAGCCGAAATCAAAGAGAAAACTGTTAACTTTGATGGTAGCAATTACGGCGGTTTTTTAGCGATTCAGGTGACTTTAAGCGACTTGAATCAAGTTTTCTATGTCGAAATCAAGGACGGGAAGTTATCGGTTGAACCTTATGAATATCACGATAGGCAGGCGAACCTAATCATCTCCTCCGCGAACTTCGTGAAACTGATAAACAATAAACTCAACTCTGTGCTTGCTTTCACTACCGGGTTACTTAAAATCGAAGGTGATATAGGAAAAGCGACCGAACTTGCAGGTTTGTTTAAAAAATAAGCGAACAACACATTCCCCAAAAAAGCAAGTAGAACTTATAACATAATTTTTTCGATGCTGTAATGGGGAAGCCAATATGGTTTCCCTATTATCAAAAAATGAAGAGAGGAGGCATGTTAATGGCTGATGCTAATGATAAAAAACAAGCGACGGCGGAGAATTTATATATTCAAGGTAAAATGGACAAGGCGTATAAACTTTTGTCTGAGCTTTCCAAAACGGGAAATCCTCAGGTAATGTTTTTGTTAGGCGAATGTTTCCGTTATGGTCATGGTGTGCCCGAAAGCGAAGAAGAGGCCTTGAAATGGTATGAGAAAGGCGCGGATAAAAACCACCTCTTGTCGTCTTGCGGAAAAGCCTCTTTGATTAAAGAGCCAGAGGAAAGAAATGATGTCCTCTCAAGATTAAGAGAACCCCTTGAGCGTTCAGCTTATGATGGGAATGTCTTTGCGTGCCATATGTTAAGTGTTTGTTATCTTTACGGGCGTGGTGTGCCGGAAGACCCTGCTAAAGCAATTGACTTTTGCACCCGAGCCGCCAATCAAGGGTATGCGTTAGCGCAATATCACTTAGGGCTGTATTGTAGCAAAGGCATCGGAGTAACAAGAAACCCTAAAGAAGCACTCAAATGGTTTGAAAAAGCGGCTGAACAAGGTTATGCCGCCGCGCAATATAAAGTCGGGATTCATTATTCAGAAGAAGGCGCGGATGCGAAAAGCAGAACTACCGGGGCGAAATGGTTTTTAAAGGCGGCAGAGCAGGGGCATGCGTTGTCGCAATATCAAGTTGCGCTGTGTTATTATAACGGCTCGGGGTTAATGCTGAGTGTCAAAAAATCAGCTCAGTGGTTTCAAAAATCGGCTGACCAGGGTTATGACTGGGCTATGTTCAGACTTGCTAACTGTTATAAATATGGTTATGGCGTTAACAGAGACAAGCGAATGGCAGAAGAGCTCTATGAAAAAGCAAAAAAGCGAAACAATCCCGAATTATTGCAAGCACTTAAAAATGAAACTTAAATAATCTAAGAAATAATAATAAAATGGGGGTCAATTAATGAAAGCCTATCAATGCAAAAGCATACGCAACATCGCGCTCACAGGGCATGGCGGTTGCGGAAAAACAACGTTAGCCGACGCGCTTGTTTATAAGAGCGGCGGCAGTGACAGAATGGGGAAGGTGTCGGATGGTACCGCTCTTACCGACTTTGACCCCGATGAAATTAAAAGAAAGGTGTCGCTTAACACCGCGCTTGCTTATGCCGAGTGGAAAGATGTCAAAATCAACATTATTGACACACCCGGGCAGTTTGATTTTATTGGCGGAATGTATGAAGGTATTCGTGCCGCCGAAAGCGTGGTTATAGCCTTAGCGGCTAAAGACGGGGTTCAAGTGGGAACCGTAAAAGCCCACAAAGAAGCGACTAAACAGGGTAAGGCAAAAATTTTTGCCGTAACTAAAATTGATGAAGAAAACGCCGATTTTGACAAAACCCTCGCCGGGCTTAAAGAAAAGTTCGGTAATTCGGTGTGTCCTGTTATTGTTCCTGCGGCGAGTGGCGTTTTCGTTAACCTACTTACAATGAAGGCGTATAAATATGACAAAGGAAATTCAACGCAAACCGACATGCCGTCGGGCGATTTTGACTCACTGCGCATGACTTTAGCAGAGGCGATTGCCGAAACAAATGAAGATTTAATGGAGCGGTTCTTTGAAAACATGGGTGAAGATTTCACCGATGAGGAGTTTTCAAACGGGCTGAGAGACGGCTTAATTTCAGGCGCGGTTTCTCCTGTTATAGCGTGTTCGGCTGAAAACCTCGGCGGAATTGACCTATTGCTTGACTTAATTGTCGGCTCTTTCCCCTCACCGTGTGATGTTGAGGGTGAGGTTTCGGGCGACAAGAAAATTAAATGCAGTGACAGCGCGCCTTTGTCGGCGTTTGTATTCAAAACAGTTGCAGACCCGTTTGTCGGTAAAATGAGTTTTGTTAAAATTATCACGGGGAAATTAAACCCAAAAACCGAACCGGTCAACACAAGAACAGGGGAAGTAGAGCGTTTTGGTAAACTCTTAGCACTTAAAGGCAAAAAGCAGGCAGACTTAGCAGAAGCCGCCGCCGGCGATATTGTTGCTATTACAAAGCTGAACGCCACCACAGGCGATGCCTTGTGCGCCCCCGGAAACAGCATGGAATTTGCTCAAATTGAGTTTCCACCTGCTTGTTTCTTCCAGGCTATTTCTGCTAAGGGTAAGGGCGACGAAGCAAAAATCAGTAGTGCAATTCAAAAAACCCTTGAAGAAGACCGCACGTTAACCTATACAAACAACCGCGAGACACGCCAACGCGTCTTGGGTGGATTGGGCGACCAACACCTTGACGTTGTCGTCAACAAGATGAAGAACAAGTTCGGCGTTGACGTTGAGCTGTCTGAGCCAATCATTGCATATCGCGAGTCCATCAGAAAAAAAGTTGTGAACATTGAAGGCAAACACAAAAAACAATCCGGCGGCGCGGGTCAATTTGGCGTTGTCGTTATGGAATTTGAACCGCACGAAGAAGACCAGTTAATCTTTGAAGAAAGAGTGTTCGGGGGAAGTGTTCCCAAACAATTTTTCCCGGCTGTTGAAAAGGGCTTAAAAGAGAGTGTAGAACACGGCGTTTTGGCGGGTTATCCCGTTGTTAGGCTGAAAGCGACTTTGGTTGACGGAAAATATCACCCCGTTGACAGTAAAGAAATCGCGTTTGTTCAAGCGGCGCGTTTGGCGTTCAAAGCGGGCGTTAAGGCGGCATCTCCTTGTTTGTTAGAGCCGGTTATTTCCATGAAAATTTTAGTTGGCGACGAGAATACCGGTGATGTTATGGGGATTGTCAATAAGCGCCGTGGCTCAGTTCTCGGGACTAATCCCGTTGGTGGCGGTATGACTGAAATTGAAGCTGAAATGCCGCAAGCAGAAACCTCCGACTTCGCATTAGTCATTCTGCAAATGACTAAAGGATTAGGAAGTTACACCTTTGAATTTGCAAGATATCAAGAACTCCCGGGGCAACTCGAGGCAGAAGTAATCAAAAACGCACCTAAGTTTAGTGAGTATGAGGGATAATACGCAAAACCCCCTGCCTAATGGTGGGGGGTAATTCGGTGTTCATTCGGGACGAGCAAGCCCGTCCCCTACAATAATTGTCAATTGTCAATTGTACATTGTCAATTGTTCGTCAACTGTTTAAACTCTTCATCGCTGAGTGTGGGGTTTAGTATTCTGTTTAACGCGCTGCCAATCGTTCGGGCGTAGCGGTTTATAATCATGTCTATTTCGCGTGGGACGATAATTGTGTGGGCGAAGGCGTTGTCTTTGGTGACGTTGGCTGTGTCGGCTACAGTCGGCACGCCGATTGCCAACACGGGGACGTTAAGCGTTTTCTCTGATATTTCATGGCGCGCGTTTTTTACCCCACTGCCCGGGGCTATGCCTGAGTCGGCTATTTGTATTGTCTTTCCGAGCCGCTCAATGTCCATGCAGGCAAGGCTGTCTACCGCAATAACCAACTGCGGCTTTATTCCGTCACAAATATATTTGAGCTGTAACGCGCTTTCAATCCCCGTTTGAGCTAACACGCCCGTTTCCACCACATAGACTTTGCGCATAGAAAGCTCTTCAAATTCCGCTAAAGCTGAGAAATGCGCGGTGGCGACAGTGTTCTTGACTGCTCTTACCCCAAGGGAGTCGGGGGTTATGTTCTCGTTTCCTAAACCCGCAACCAACACATTCCCCCCTTTAGGAATTAACGGCGACAACAACTGCTCTAACGCTGATTTTTCTGCCGACTGAGCACCGTCATTGCAAAAAAGGGTGATATATATTCCGGGGGGCTTACCGATTGCGCGAGAGCCTTCTTCATTTAGATTAATACGCGTATAATTAACGCCTTCGATTGTGCCTTCAGTCAGCTCGTTGTCTTGATAATTTTCCTTTGGTAATATTTCTAAAGCAAGGTCAGTTCTGTTCATAAAAATCCTCTCTAAAATTTTTTTGAAAATTTTTCAAAAAAGTATTGCAAATTTTTAAAATACATGCTATAATATACTTTGCTAATAATAACAAACTATACTTGTAAAAAAGGAGGAAACTTAAGTGCCTAATATTAAATCAGCTAAAAAAAGGGTTCGTGTGACAAAGGTAAAATATGAGAGAAATAAAGCAAGACGTTCGGAAATGAAAACCGTTTTGAAAAAAGCTAAAGCCGATGGCGCGGCTCATATTGAGATTCACAACGCCTTAAGAATGTTAGATAAAGCGGCAGGCAAAGGGATTATCCATCGTAATAAAGCCGCTCGTCTCAAAAGCAAACTTGCAAAAAAACAAACAGCTTCAGCGTAATTAGAATTCGCTATACAGACACCGGTGCCGTTTAAACGATGCCGGTTGTTGTTTTCTGTGAGGTATTTATGAAATTAGAAAGAATAAGAGAAGAAATTGACGAAATTGATAATAAAATTTTGTTGTTGTTTAAGGAACGGCTTGAAAAAACCGATGAGGTAGCGCGTTATAAACAAAAGAACAATCTGCCTATATTAAATGTTGAAAGAGAAAAGCAAATCATAGACAGAATCTGCGGCGAATGTAATGAACACACAAAAGACTACGCAGCGCGCCTTTTCGACACGCTGTTTGACATTAGCCGCGATTACCAAAAGGTGATTCTAACAAATAAGGAGTGAACATTTTGGAATACATAGCCGTAATAATTCAAGCAATTGTTCAAGGGTTAACCGAGTTTTTGCCGGTATCGAGTTCGGGGCATTTATCAGTGCTACAGCACTTTATGAACGTGGAAGAAGAAAGCCTCACCATTGCTGTGGTGTTGCATTTGGGGACGTTGGCAGCTGTTTTCATCGCTTTTCGTTCAACGGTTTTTGCGATGCTCAAAGAGTTTTTTATGACGTTCGCCGACATTTTCACGGGAAAGTTTTCGTGGAGAGACATGAACGGCCCACGCCGTATGATGTTTATGGTGATTATAGCCACGGCGGTTTTGGTTCCCGTTTATCCTTTTAGGGCGTATTTTACTGAAATGAGCGGTGATGGCGATATAATTTTTGAGGGTTGCGCGTTTATTGTGACCGCCATATTTTTGTTCTTAGCAGATGCTTGTGTGAAGGGAAACCGCGTTGACAGCGAAATGAAAGCGAAGGATGCCTTGACGGTGGGCGCGTTTCAGGTGGTCGCCCTGTTTCCGGGGGTGTCGCGTTCGGGTTCGACTATTTCAGCCGCTCTTTTTTGCGGTTTAAGTCGTGAGACTGCCGTTGCCTTTTCTTTTATGTTGAGTATTCCCGCTATTTTGGGTGGTGGAATGTCTCATCTGACAGAAATAGCGCAGTCAGAATTTCAACCCAACTATCTTGAATTAGCAATAGGTTTTGCAGTTTCAGCGATTGTCGGGCTTTGTGCAATCAAGTTGGTTAAAATTTTAATCAAGAAAGAGAAGATGAAAATTTTCGGGATATACACAGCGGTTTTAGGATTAGCGTGCATAACAGTAGGAGCCGTTGAATATATCACCGGCTGGGAATTTGTAATAAAATAAATGCAGGGGAAATTTTAAGATGTCTAAAACTAAAAATCCAAAGACGGCGGTTAAAGAAGATAGCGAGAAAAAGAAACAAAAGGCGTTAGAAAATGAAAAGAAACGGCGACAGTTCTTGTCGATTGTGATTTTTGCCGTTGGTGTTTTGCTCACCCTGTTTTCTTTTTTCGGTTCACATGTCCCCGAAAGCGGTGAGAATTTAGCTAATCGCATACATAGCTTTTTAGCAGGAATGTTCGGGTTCACGTTGTTTTTCACGGGGCCGACTGTCATCTATTTTGCCGTGACAATTGCGGCGGAAAAAGGCGGCTCGATTGCGTTGAAATTCATTCGTGCAATTTGCGCGCTCTTGCTTTTAAGCGCGGCCCTTCAAATTCTGTTTTGGGGCGAATTAGAGGGGGAGACATTCTTTGAAATAATAGGAAAAACTTATGAACGCGGTCTTGAACTTAGGGGCGGCGGTGTAGTGGGGCTTATCTTCGGCGCGCCGCTGTTATTGCTCGGAAGAGCGACAGCAAGCGTAATAATTATCCTAATTGTTTTTGTGATGGTAATGCTCATCGCGAACATCTCTCTTTTGGACTTTCTCAAAGCTTTGTCTACCCCTTTCAAAAAGATGGGGAAATTGATTTCAAAGCAGATGAAAGAGCGAAAAGAAGAGAGAAAAATCGCGAAGGAAGCCTACGCCGCGGAATATTCCTCAACCACACCACGTCCCACGAAGGAAAAGAAAATCGTTGTAAATAAAGAAGCTGATTCTATTCCACAACAAAAAGAAAGCGCGGATACACATTCCACCCAAAACCAAAATAGTGTTAACGATGAAGACGAGAACGCTGGTTTTCCCTTTGAGTTGTCGCCGCTCGACGAGAGCGAGAGCGAAAGCATGAGCGATAACGAAGAGCCGTTTTATCCGGAAGTGTCGCCTGTTTTTGACGATGAAATTGTTGATGGCGAAGAGACTGAAGAACCGAAAAAGCCCAGCCCATTGTTTGAAGCGATTGATGCGTTTAAGGCTGAAAATGAGATTATTGAAGAGGTTGAGGTTGAAACTGTCGATGATGAGGAAGAGGTTGAAATTCTTGCAAAAAAATACACTTTGCCGCCAACTTTGTTGCTTAACGATATAATTTCCGAGAAAGACCCGTTAGAAATTGAAGCGGAGTTGCAGGGCAATGCCGATAAGCTGATTGAAACGCTTAAAAGCTTCGGGGTTCAAACCAAAATTGTCGGAATTTGCCGCGGCCCATCGGTAACGCGCTATGAAATTCAGCCTGCGGCAGGGGTGAAAATTTCAAAAATAACCGGCTTAGTTGACGACATAGCCCTCAATTTAGCAACCGCCGGCGTTCGCATTGAAGCCCCAATTCCGAACAAAGCGGCTGTCGGAATAGAGGTTCCCAATAAAAAAGTTGATACTGTTCCTTTGCGCTCTCTCATTGACAGCGAAGAATTTAAGAGAGAACAAGGCAAGTTAGCGGCTGTCATCGGCAAAAATATCTCGGGTGAGATTATCATCGCCGATATTGCTAAAATGCCGCATATACTAATTGCAGGGACTACCGGTTCGGGTAAATCTGTTTGCGTTAATTCGATTGTAATGAGCATACTTTTCCGTTCAACGCCCGATGAGGTGAGGTTGCTTATGATTGACCCTAAAGCGGTTGAATTTATGATTTACAACGGGATTCCCCATCTTCTTATTCCCGTAGTCACCGACCCGAAAAAGGCGGCGGGCGCGTTGGGGTGGGCAGTCACCGAAATGCTTCATCGCTATTCACTTTTTGCCGAAAACAACGTGCGTGATTTGGGGGGTTATAATTCTTTAGCGAAGGGTAACCCCGAAATTTCTGTTTTGCCGCAAATTGTTATTTTCATTGATGAGCTTGCCGATTTGATGATGTCATCTCCCGGTGAGGTAGAGGAGAGTATCGGGCGTTTGGCACAAATGGCAAGGGCGGCGGGAATGCACCTTGTAATCGCCACGCAACGCCCTTCGGTTAACGTGGTGACTGGCGTTATCAAAGCGAACATTCCAAGTCGAATTGCCCTGAAAGTAGCGTCACAGGTAGACAGTCGCGTGATTATTGACTCAGCCGGCGGCGCGGAAAAACTGTTGGGTAAGGGTGATATGCTTTATTTTCCTGTTGGCGCGCCGAAGCCTATGCGTGTTCAAGGGTGTTGGGTTTCTGACAAAGAGGTTGACAGAGTCGTAAACTTCATCAAGAACAGCTTCATTCTTGATTATGACGAAAGCGTAATTATAGAAATAGAGCGGCAGGCTGAGTTGGCGCAAAGCGGCAAGGGAAAAGCGGCTGAAAGCGGCGACATTGACCTGTCGGATGACAAATTAGATGAAGCAATAGAAGCCGTTGTCGAAGCAGGGCAAGCGAGTACATCATATTTGCAAAGAAAGCTAAAATTAGGTTACGGGCGCGCGGCACGCATTATCGACATTATGGAAGAACTGGGGGTAGTCGGCCCTTATGAGGGGAGCAAAGCGCGTGAAGTGCTGATGACAAAGCAGGACTGGTATGAGAGGAAGTTGAACAGACTGTGAACATAATCACAACAATCACCGACATAAACAGCGACGGCTACGGCGTTGGGCGGACCGGCGAGCCGCCGGTGGCAGACCGTGAGTATGTTTGCGATACTCGCAATAGCTCACTCGCGGGTTTATCTTGTGCTTTCGTTGGAAGAGCCAACGAGCCGCCGAGAAAAGTTATCTTTGTTCCCTATACCGCTGTAGGGGACTGTGTGGAAGTGTCAGTTGTTAAGCAGACTAAGTCTATAATTTACGGCGAGTTGGTTCGGGTTTTAAGCCCTTCGCCTGACCGAATTGTTCTTGATTGTGAATATTTTGGTTGTGGAATGTCCGGCGGCTCTGTTAGATGTGGCGGTTGTGACTTTCGCCATATTTCATATGAAGCTGAGCTTAGAGCGAAGGCGAATTTTATAAAAAACGCATTCATTAGAATAGGCGGCTTTGAGCCTGAATTTCTGCCGCTTATTCCGAGCGTGAGCGTGGATTATTATCGAAATAACGTTCAATTTCAAGTTTGTAAAAATAAAGACGGTGAGTTAATATACGGGTTTTACGCGCCTAAAAGCAGAACAGTCGTTCCTCACAAAAATTGCAAATTATATCATCGTGAATTTGCTGAAATCGCCGAAAAGGCACTCGAAAAAGTTCGTGGGCGAATTCCAAAGCAAATTTGTGTGAGAAAAGGGCATTACAGCGGCGAAATAAATGCTGTTGCTGACAGACAAACACCGCTAATCGGAGCGCGTGACATTACCGACACTATGTGCGGGCTTAAAGTTGTAATTTCGCCGAACTCATTTTATCAAATCAACACCCCCACAGCCGAAAAGCTTTATGCTGTGATTAAGGAGTTTGTAGGGGGCGACAGTGCTCAAAAAGCTCAAGTTCAACCCGCGAGTGAGCTATTGCAAACCGCACAAACGTGTTCACGGTCTGCCACCACTCAAAAAGCTCAAGTTCAACCCGCGAGTGAGCTATTGCAAACTGCACAAACGTGTTCACGGTCTGTCTCCGGCGACCCGCCGGTAGTTTTGGATGTTTATTGTGGAATTGGGACAATTGGGTTGTCGCTTTCTGATGTGGCGAAAGAAGTTGTTGGTGTTGAATGTGTGAGAGCGGCTGTTAAAAATGCGGTTGTTAATGCCAAACTCAATAATATTAAGAACGCACGATTTATCTGCGCCGATGCTTGTGAACTTCCCGAAAACATTCGCCCTGATGTGGTTATTCTCGACCCTGCACGTAAGGGTTGCGACTTTTCTGTGTTAGAAAAGGTTAAGAATTTAAAACCTTCTAAAATAGTGATGGTTTCTTGCTCCCCCGCAACCGTGGCAAGAGATTGCGCTATATTAAGGCAATTCGGCTATGAGGTAACAAGGGTTCAAGGGGTAGACCTGTTCGCACGCACTAAGCATGTTGAGTGTGTGGTGGGGCTGACAGTTGACAGTTGACAATTGAGAGTTGACAGTTATGTAGGGGACGGGCTTGCCCGTACCTTCTCTTACAAACATCTGCAAATTTCGGTACGGGCAAGCCCGTACCCTACACAATTGCCTGTATTGTTTTATTGCAGTTGCAAGCGTTGGATTTCTCTGTGTGTTAAGCCGGTATCTTCAACAATCTCCTCGACGGATTTACCACGCCCAAGCATTCTAAGAGCAATCTCAAGAATGCCTTCGGCTTTTCCCTCGGCTTTCCCCTCGGCTCTTTGTCTTGTGGTTTCTAAATAATAGCGTTTTTCTACAGCTTCCATAACCTCGTCCACCTCCTTATGGTTTACTTTGGCTTTATCAAGTACGTTTTTTAGAATACATCTTAACGCTTCTGTTGCGAAGTCAGCGGTATTTTTGCTGATTTCCTCTTTATGTAATCTTTCCTTTATGCCATCTGACAGGAAAACCGCAATATCACGCAGTTTTTCAACGTCAGCAGGATTTTTCGCAATTTTATTTTCAAACAGCATCGAATAAAACGGCGCGAAAATCAGCATTGACTTGCTTATTAAATCCTCCGGTTTGTATTCGCTGAGCCGTTTAGTCGGAACTTTGTAAGAAACAATATTACTGTCCGGTAATTTTAGTTCAATCGTTAACTCGTGTGGAGTGTTTTTATTGCTTCGCAGATAGAATACAACCGTTTTCGGAAAATCTAATCGTAAATAATCTGCACGAAGTGTTGTTCTGTGTTGCAACGCCGCTCGATATTGATAAACGAATATTCTTAAAGGCATTGACTCGTCGTTCTCGCTTTGAACTTCGACAAGGTAATCGTCTTTGCCGATTCGAAGCATTGTGTCTGAACGTTTTTCCTCACCGTCAAAATGACTTTCGGTAGCTAACCTTAAAATCTTGCTGTCATAAGGATAAGTTGTACCAAACAGACCGTTTATAAGTGCCACAACATCATCATCGGGAAACCCGTCCAACAATTCCTTAAAATAT
Organism: Oscillospiraceae bacterium; assembly: GCA_009777445.1. Taxonomy (GTDB): domain Bacteria; phylum Bacillota; class Clostridia; order Oscillospirales; family Ruminococcaceae; genus Ruminiclostridium_E. Next base: position 21,301 of record WRLV01000017.1, read on the forward strand.
CCGTCGTAACTGATAGATTTGCTCATTTACCGCACCTTTTTCTTTCGATTTCTATTTTTATTCTAACATAATTATCGCAATTTGTCAAGAAAAAAATAATTATAAAAATTTCATTGAAATTTCATTTAGCTGTTGAAAAGTAAGTAAAAAAATGTTATCATTATATAGTAGGTAGCTGTAGCACAGAAAGCGAGGTCTTAATAAGTTTTAATAAGTTTTAATTAAAAAAATCATTGACACCCTGCCCATAATATGCTAAAATAAGTATTATGAATATTTTCAGTGTTAAATACTTAAATGCCGGTTTTCAAAAAGAGCTTGCTTTCGCGCGGGGATTTGCGGTTTTATTTATGGTGTTGGTTCATGTGAAAGAGGACCTCCCCGGGTATCCTTTTTCAGATATGTATGCCAATATTATTGAGTTTTGCGGAAGCCCGTTGGCCGCGCCTACGTTTATGCTTCTTTTAGGTGCCGGGATTGTGTACTCAAAAAATCGAGAACCAAAAAAATTGGCGATGCGTGGGTTGCAGCTATTTGCGGCAAACTATGTGTTGAACTTTGTTGCGTTCGGCATACCACATCTTATTGTATTCGCTCAAACGAAAGATGTGGCTCTTATTGAAACGATTCTTGACACGGTTTTTGGGGTGGATATTTTAGCTTTTGCCGGGTTAGCTTTCTTGTTTTTCGCATTAACCGAAAAACTTAAACTCAAGCTCATACACATTGCACTAATCTCTCTTGTGTTGTCTTGCTTAAACTATATTTTAACCGATGTTGCGGCGACTCTTAATTTGTCTGAACCCCCGGGGTGGTTGGTGAGGGCAGAGGAATATTCGTATTTCCCGTTTTTGTCGTGGATTGAGTATCCCGTGATGGGCTATGTCTTTGGTCATTTTTTGAAACGCTGTTCCGACAAAAAGGCGTTTTATAAATACCTGCTTTCCTTTTCGGCATTAATTGTTGTCGCGCTTTCTTTAGGCGCGCTCAAGTATGATTTTGACCTTTGGAGTATGCATTTCGGCCCGGAAACTTATTATTATCAGGACTTTCTTCAGTATATCTTAGTGGGCGGCATTTGCTTTTCATGGCTCAGCATATTGTACTTTTTGACTTCCGCGACTACTTTTAAGGCTATTGACAAGCATTTTGAACGGTGGAGTAAAAACACAACTGCTATATTCTTCATACAGTGGCTTATTATCGGCTGGTTTTCGATTTTAAACTTCATTGAATTTCCCGTTAACCCTTATGTAAATTTAGCGACAGGTCTAACTATTTTTATTCTCTCTGATATAATTGCGGTTTTTTATAAGAGAATTATTCAAAAACGAAAAGGGGTGTAAGAATATGAACTCTGAAAAATCAAGGGGCTCCCCGATTTTGCCAGTCGCTCTTTTGCTTGGGGCTGTTACCGGCGGAATTGTTTGGCTGTTTTTAAAGTTGCTTGAAGTGGGTACGTTCTTTTTGTGGGAAACTCTGCCATCGTGGTTTGAGTTTAATTTTTATCCGTTGGCGATTTGTTTGCTCGGAGGAGTTTTAATCGGCCTGTGGCGCAAAAAGTTCGGGGCTTATCCTGAGGAATTTGAGTCGGTAATAGAGCTTGTCAAAAAGACAAAGCGGTATGATTCCCGATTGGTGAGCGTGCTTATAGTTTCGTCAATCCTTCCCCTTATGTTCGGCGGCAGTGTCGGCCCTGAAGCGGGGCTTGTTGGCATTACGGCGGCGTTATGCACATGGGTGGGTGACCGTTTCAAACACGTACATAAAGAAATGAGTTCTATAACACAAGTTGGCATATCCGCATCGCTTAGTACATTATTCACAGCACCGTTATTTGGCTTTTTAACTCAAGTTGAAGGCGAAAATCAAGACAATGCTTTCCCCGGCAGGTCTAAGATGATTGTATATTTTTCTGCTATTTTCAGCGGCATAGGCATGCTTTTCTTGCTTACGTCTTTGTTTGGCGGCGGAATGGCATTTGAAAGATTTGGCGAAGCGCAAGTCGGCGAGTATGAAATGCTTTTGTTTTTGCCGTTCGCGTTAGTCGGCGTAATAGCAGGGAATGTCTTTAATCTTGCCGATAAGTTAATCGGAAATTTAACAAAATCGTTCGAGGGGGCACCGTTTACGGGCGCGTTGATTGGTGGTTTGTTACTCGGGGTTTGTGGGATTGTCATTCCTTTGGTAATGTTCTCCGGTGAAGAACAGATGTTCGAGCTGTCGGAAACATGGCTAATTATAACACCAGCCATGCTCATGCTCACCGGGCTTGTTAAACTTTTGTTAATAAATATATGTGTCCACACGGGTTGGAGGGGTGGCCACATAATCCCGATTATTTTTGCAGGGGCATGCTTTGGATATGCCGCCGCGGCTTTTACCGGCGCGAACGAGATTTTTGCCGTTGCGGCGGTAACTTCCGCTTTGTGCGGCGCGGTCATGCGAAAACCGCTTGCAGTGATTATGGTCTTGTTAATTTTCTTCCCCATGAAGAATATAATAGTTTTGTCATTAGCCGCTTTCATCGGCGCGTTTTTGACTTTTAAAGAAAATCAAAAAAACGAGAAATAATATAATAAATTCACTTGCGCCTTGCGCAAATTTATGTTATAATATAGTAAATATCAACGGCGGTTTTTAGAATTGGGGGTTTTGTTTATGGGGTTTAAGAAAGAAATACTTAATATGGCAGGAAAGCCAAAGCTTGACTTAGCGGCACGGGAAATTTTCAACACACTGTCAAAAGGGGAAAAGCCCTGCATTTTAATAGTTTGCCCCGAGTATAAAATGTTTGAGTGGCACAGTGGTTTAATGGTAAGGTTAGGGTTGGAATTTAAGTTTTTCTCTGCTGACACTATTAACTTTGTCTCAAAGACAACCGCCAATCTTTTAATCGCGGCGGACAGGTTTCCCCTGCCCGATTGCGAATGGGATTTGTTGTTCTTAGACACAACAGAGAGCAAAAATCTGCCATCATCGGCAAACACCTTAATTTTTTCAATCGGAGAGCCGCCGGAAGAAGTGACACAAGAAGAAATGCCCGAAACACAAGTAAACGAGTCTGACAACTTCTTTGAGCCACCGGATGAAAAAGTGGACGAGTCTCACGAAACACAGACGGACGAGAATGACAACCCTTTTGGACTGTCGCTTGAAACGCCGTCTGATGAGAGCGAAAAGGCGAATGTGTCGGACGAGTTGTTGGAAACAATTGATGAGTTGTCGGAAGCACTCGGCGAGTTGACGGACATACCATGCGTGCCGTCCGAAGGTGTCACTCCCCAAACTTTCTCTTACCGCGTTGACTGTGAGAGTTTAAGCTATTCTGATAACGAGGACAGGTTGACATTACTTCTGACACGTCTTGCTGATGTTATTGACGACCCTTATGGAAGCTCGGTGGTTTATTTTAACGAAAAGCAGTCAATGGACGAGGTTCACGCCGCAATCAAAGCGCGGTTTAGTTACGCTTTAGTTAAAAAAGTGAGTGGCATGACGGTGGACGGAGCTGCTCTTAATAACTATCTAAACGGTGGGTTTGAGCGTGTCCCTAAAATTATTCTTGCGTTTGATAATATTGCGTCGGGGTTCAACTTTGTCCCGATGATTACGCATATTTTTAATTATGACAGCACTGACAACTTGTGCAGGCTGTTATCGCGTTTTTTGAGAAGAGGAGAGGACTTTGACCGCACCCCCACTATGTATTTCTTTGAGCCTCTTTCAGAGGAACACCAAGACATTACCAAAGAATTTTCTCTTTATGCACAAAGGGTAATGCAAAAACAAGAAGGCACGGGGGCTGAAATAAGTGGGTTTAACCTGACACAATCGGAGTTCGATAACGCAATCGAAAGTGATTGTATCAGCGTGGTTAAAACCTTCTTTGACTGGAAAAACGCCGGCAAAGAAAGCCCTATATCTTATAAGCAGTTTTTAATTCGTGAAGGGAGTGTCTGAAAAAAATGGAACACTATGCTGAAATATTAGCCCTTATCGGCGATTTTTACGAAAGCCATGCCAACCAGGACTATCCCGCAATGAAGGATGCAATCAATAAATTAGAGTGTACGTTGGAGTACCCCGATGTTACGAGTGAGCCGTTTTTAGAATATTTTTCTGAACTTTACAGTGGGCGCGGTGGACTCGGCGCGCTTCCGGGGGCGGACTATCCTGCCCAAAGCGTAATAAGAGAGCTGTTTCAAAACGCATTTGACAGCTATTATTCCGAAAGGGATATAAAGTTGGCGGTGAATTTTAACGAAAATAATGTTATTTCGGTTGCCTATAATGAATTGAGTTTTACCCTTGAGCAACTTTTATACTTCTTAGGTGTCGGGAGAAATGACCGCGACCGCATGAGAGAAGGCAGGTTCGGAATCGGGGCGAAAAGCGTTTTTATGAACACCGAGAGTTTCAGTATGCGCTCAAGTACATTCAGCCTTGACATCGTGAACAGAAATGGTAGACCCGAAATAGAAAGCCTTGACCTTAAAAGGCCGCGTTTCAAAGGAACTGAAATTAAAATCACCGTCAGCGAGAGCCGTTATGAAGACATTTTCGCAAACTTCACCTCTCTTTGCGAAGCGCGCGGCAAATATATTAACATAGTTGATTTATGTTTTGCGTTTAATCGTAAAAAATTGCTCAACTCATATGTTGACCGGGTGGAATGTAATGAGCGGACTTTTAATATAGCCGTCACCCGAAAAGGCGAGTTTGTGACAGTCTATCAGGTAATGAAACACAACAATCAAGCTCTCAACCTTAATACTATAAGGTTTCTGCACAACGGGAACAGCGTTGTCGATTTTGTCTGTCACGAATATAACGATGTTATTTTCTTAGTGCCGTTTGCGGTTTCGGGAAGTTGTCGGCGACAGGTAATCACACTTCTCTCAGACCGTTATAATTTCTTTTCGACTTATGAGCTTACCGGTTTGCTTAAAACCAAAAATGAAAGCTTTTTGAACAAAAAGCTTTCGGCGTTCTTCATAAGTGTTCCTAACACATATGTGGCTTCAAGTCGCACAGGAATCAAACATGAAAGCGAAGCGGAGGTTTTTGAAAAAGTTAAGAGCGGAATTAGCGACTTAATCAAAAAGAACAAAAAATATTTTCTGTTGGGTGTGCGTGAAATTGAGGGGGAAATCTCGTCCGATGGCTCTTCTCTTTGTTTGTTGCGCCCTGAGAGTTATATATTTGAGTTTGTTAAAAGATTTATTTTCAGCTCTAACATCTGTGAAAATTCAGAGAATGAATTTTTAAGCTCTGTTTCAATTAATTTCCCCGGCGAAAAAGAGCCTGTTCCATATCCTGTTATGTTAGAAACCGCCTACGTTAACGAAACAAAAGGCGTGACGAAACAAGAACATGACGATGGCAGCGCGTATGAAAAATATATAGTAGACGCGCTTGAACGTTGCGAGCGAATTTTGAATGACGAGCAAGTCGAAACCAAGACAATTTGCGTTAAATACAGTTGGACGGGCGACGAAGGTGAGCGAGGAGCAGAGTTTTTATATAAATTCTACCGCCCCGAAAAGTGTTTTGTTCTCTCTTCAAAGTCTCAAAACGTAAAGTCGGACTTCAATCTTTCCGGCAGTTTTAAAAACATAGCTGAAATCATGGCGCAGGAAATAGTTCCTGACGGCGAGCTTTATGACGAAGACGCACTTTTGGAATTATTTGAGCTTCTTGACACAGAATATCCGGGTGATTATTCGGTGGACATACGTGAGTGCGCGCCGAATGTAAGCGCAGAGGACATTCCACCAAAAGAAGAAAGCAACACGCTTAGTTTTATCGCCGAGACATCTGATAAAATATTTAACTTTTCTCTTTGTGAGATGAAAATCGCAAACCTGAAAATGGCAATGAACGTTTTAGAAAGCCACAAAGGCACATTTGAGTCGCTACCTGCATATGAACGTTTTAGCAATTTCATCATCGACAAATTCATAGGAGACAGCGAGCCGTCAAACGCGCTCAAATTGATGAAAGAGCAAGGGGTAGACTTAGAAATCAGCTTAGGCAGGCCCATGAGTTTCACCGCTTACGGCAGGCAGTTTGCCGAAAAGCGGCCGCTGACGATGGCCGAATTATTGCTTTTATGTGAAGATAAAAAGGCGTTGTTTAACGGCGGCTGGTTAGTCGGGCGCAAGTGTGACGTTACCCTTGAAAGCCTGAATGTCTCGTTTGAACCCGAAATTATTGCTGATTTGTTAAGGCACAGCCTTTTAGAAGAAAGAGAAATTGTCAGACGGGTTACGTCGGTTTATGCCTGCGACTTAGACCTAAAAATCATCGCCTTTTTAGATGACAGCGATATAATTTTAGGTTTCAACCGCTTCGAGTCAGACATAGACAGCAAAATCAAAGCCGCGCGTTACTGCTTGTTAAGCACTCAATGCGACAAAAAGACCACCAGCGACATTGTTGAGAGGATTGTTTGCGGTCAAAGCAAGGGGATTGTCGGGCATTATTTTCTGCGCGCCCCGGTGGTTAATCGTATGCTTGCCGACCAACTTCCACGCGGATTTAAGCCCTGTCGCGCTTTGAGTAAAGATGAATTTAACGAGTTAAAGGGCTTTGTTAAAGAGTTGAACCCGTTCAAGGACAAGCCCCAATATAGAAACTATTTTATAAAAGATTTGAACTATAAATTTTACGGCTACGGCGGTGTGTGTTCGGGTTGCGGCTATGAAAGCGGCGTTTTGAACGCTTTTAAGCTTTGCGATTTTTCGTTGATGTGTGAGGATGAGGTAGATGCCTCAAAAGAAAAGCGGTTTAATTTCTCGCTCTTGCTTTGCGCGAACGATGCTGTTGGTTCTGAAAGCTGGCAGATTGAAAGCCTGTCAATAGGCAACGCCGCGCTTTCACCTTTCAACTGGCTTGAGGCAGTAAACAACGCCGATGAAATCCCCGCGCAAATGCTGAGTGCTACGTTAGAATACCGCGAGCAAATAGCCTACGGGCTACCCGGGGTCTTTCGCGAAAATACACCGGAGACTATATTAAACACGCCTAAACGTAGCAGAAAAATCAGGTTAACACCGCTTATGGCGGCTAAGTGGGTGGAGGAGAATTGAGAGTTAAAGAATTACAGGCAACCTAAAAGTTGCCTGTGTTTTTTGAAGTTGTTTGAACCTATTTAAAGAATACGAAATGAATTGTTTTTATTTCCCTTTCGCGAATAATCTTCTTGCAGAACGTAAGGGTTTTGTAATTTTCCAGCTAATTGATTTTTGAAGGGCAAAAACTTGATTTTTAGCATTTTGCAATTCCCCTTGCGTGTCCTCAATGCGTTTTATAATGGAAGGTATAGCAAGGGAATTATAATAAGCAAGCTGCTTTTCATTAAATTGAACTTTATCTACGTAGACATTCAAACCATTTGCATACGATATACTTAAAAGTTCAGCCATTTTCCGCAGCATATCTTCATAAACTCCATTGTAAAAAGCTTTATATTCAGCCGTAATACGGACATTTTTTACTCCTGAACAAACGCAATTTTTAACAAACGCTTCAAACTCACCTGTGTCCCAATTTTCAGGTAACACAATATACTTAATTGTCACTAAATCAGAATTAGCATTACAATATTTTTTTATGTTTTCCCAAACCTGTTCGTGACAATCCCTGCCTTTTACTTTTTTAAAGACAGGGGCAGTTCCCGAATCCACGCTTATTTGCATACTTGTTTTTTTAATTTTAAGAGCTTTTTCGAGGTCGGCTGAGAATACAGAGGCGTTTGTGTTAATGTTTTGAAATAATCCGTTTTCGACTAAAAACTGCACAACTTCATGACAACTTTTGTTTACTGTTACCTCCCCTCCCCCCCAGTCAACGAGGGTGTTGTTATTTATAATTCCTAAGTCCAACATGTTCTGAAGTGTAGGTTTTATGCTCGCGCGTTCTTTTTTTCCTTGTTCATAATCTCCATTTTTATATGAACAATAAATACAACTAAAGTTGCACAAATTACAACCGATTACTATAGAGGTAAAGTATGTAAATTCAGGAATCGTTTCGTCCGGGGTTTCGATTAAATGCGCACAACCCCCACAAGGAGGAGAATCAGAATTGTTTAGCTTGTGAAGCTCTAAAACACTTCTTTTATACGCTTCTAACGGAAAGTCATCGCCATAACTAAATTCACATGCAACGGGAGCCCCTAAGTATACTGTTGATGAACAGCAATGCAAAATTCTATTTTCACCGAGAGCGGCGATTTTCCCAATTAAATAACATGTTTTCATATAATTTAAACCCTTCCCCTTATAAATTTATTTAGCTCTAAAAATATTTCTCACCGCCCGCAAGGGCTTCGTCAATTTCCAACTTTTAGACTGCAACATATTTTGGATATGGTCATTTAACGTTAAAATCTGTTCGTTAGTTTTATTTATTTGGTCGGTAAATTGAGCGGTTAATTCCTTAATATATGAATTGCTTACATCTGTTGTAAAGGCATTGGCGATGTCTAAATTAAAATTAGATTTTGAAGCGACACACAAATAATTTTTCGGAATTCTATGCGTTATATCAACTTTAATTAAAGCTTCTTCAAATGGAGTTAAAAAAGTTTCAATTGTTCTGTGTGTGTCTCTTTCTCCCTCTCCTTGAACACTAAAAATTTGGTTTTGAAAATAGTTTTGTTGTCCAAAAAAAGTGCGAAACGGAAAATGCGTTGCTAATAATTTATCAAATTCGTCAAAAGTACATTCTCTTTTGTGATATGGATTGTCCTCTATGTTATATAATTTACTCGTATATTCTAAATTTGGCGTGGAAATAAACAATAAACCCCCATGTTTAAGTAGTCTGCTGAACTCATCAATCATAAGGATTTGTTCTTGCTCATCAACGTGTTCAAGTGTTTCAAAACTGCATATTATATCGAAAACTTCTTTACCTTCAACAGGGACTTGACAAACAGTTCCTTGTAAAAATTGTAAATTATCCCTTTTATATTTACTATTAGCAAATTGCACAATCTCATCATCTATATCTACCCCCACTACTTTATTGGTTGCATCTTGCGCTAAAATTGCCGACCCATATCCTTCGCCGGATGCACAATCTAAAATAACTTTACCACTTTTTAAAAATTGCTTTACGAAATAATAACGACCCAAATGGTCATAATGCATTCCGGTTGATATGGGCATCCATGGGACATACCTTCCGTTTTCTAAGTTTTGATTATACTTCATTTATTGCACCCCTATTTGTTTCCCTTTCTCGAATAATCTCCTCACCGCCCGCAAGGGCTTCGTCAATTCCCACGAATGGCTGTTTTCGTATGACAGCCGAACTCCCCTGACAACTTCCTCTAAAATTTGCTCATGCTTTTCTTTTGTAAACATCATGCCGGATAAGAGTACATCTTTTTTTTCATCTGCTGTATTGCATTTTCTAAAAAGCTTAAGTCTCTCTTCCATTGCTTTAGAAATGGCGTATAATGCGATTTCTGTGCCTAAATAAATGTTGCAAATATGGGTATACAGTTTCAATTTTGAACCGAACACCAACCGCACTTCCTGCTCTGTTAATTTCTCTAAAACCTCAATAATAAAGTCGTTAAAAGCGGGGACTAACTCTTTGACTTTGGTTATAGTGTCCTGTCCTTCGTGTAGTCTTTTAATGCTTAACGGTTCACGCACATATACAAGAGGCTGATTTCTCATCATGCGAAACCATAAGTCTATATCATTGCACAGCGAGTTGACATTAAACGTACCGACTCTTTCAAAATGGCTTTTATGTATAAACAACGAACAACCAAATATTAACCCGGCGAAACCAAAGATAGTTCGCAACAAAATAAACAGCGGTGTTGCTAATTGCTCATCGGTATAATCGGCGGCTTCATCGAATTCCTTAACCCCATTTTTTGTCTCTTGTCCCTCAAATATACGCTTATACCCACAGGAGACAAGAGTTGTTTTGTCTTTCAGTGCAGACAAAGCCTTGACTTGTTTGCTTATTTTATTTTCGTGATACAAATCATCGTGACTGAGCCATGAAAAATACTCTCCGCGCATATTCTCAATAGCCATATTTAACGCTGTTGCAACCCCACCGTTTTCCTTTACAAAATACCTGATTTTGTCGCCGTACTCCAGCGCGATTTTTTCGGTTTCGCCGCCATCGTTTGAGCCATCATTCACTACAAGGATTTCGCAATTTTGATAGGTTTGCATAAGCGCGCTGTCAATTGCCTCACGCAGGTAGTTTGAACCGTTATAAACAGGGATAACGATTGACACTAATGGGTTAAACTCTTTTTTCATATTTTCATCAACCTTATTTTAAAATTCTACACAACAAAAAAACGACCGCCCCCATCAAGTGGGTAACAATCGTTTTAAAGATATGGCAAACAATGCGGAATAAAGAAAATCACTCCGCAGGCGGTTAAATTTATGTGTTTGTTGGTTGGTTGGTTGGTTGGTTGGTTGGTTGGTTGGTTGGTTGGTTGGTTGGTTGGTTGGTTGGTTGGTTGGTTGGTTCTACTTATAATTATAGCACATTTAGTCATATTTGTCAATCCATTCTTTTGTATTCTTTTAAACATTATATCACCTTTACCAATATTTGTCAATAGGTTTTTGAAATTTTATTTTAACTGCCATCACAAATTAAACAAAATTTCAATTTTCCCTCTTGACAAGTCTTGGGGTTTTGTGTATAATTATATTAGCACTCTGGATAAAAGAGTGCTAATATAAAACAGAGAGGACGATGAAAATGGAGAAAAAACAGTTTCAGGCTGAGTCAAAGCGTATGCTTGAGATGATGATTAACTCAATCTATACCCACAAAGAAATTTTTTTGCGTGAGCTGATTTCAAACTCAAGCGATGCTGTTGATAAGCTGTATTACAAGTCGTTGAGTGAGAATATCGGGCTTTCACGCGGCGACTTTGAAATTAACATTTCAATTGCTAAAGATGCCCGCGTTTTAACGATTTTCGATAACGGCATCGGAATGGGCAAAGATGAGCTTGAACAAAACTTAGGCATAATTGCCAAGAGCGGCTCTTTGCAGTTTAAAAACGATGTTTTGGGGGCAAAAGATGACAAGAACGCCAATGATTTAAATGATTTAAGCGTTATCGGTCAGTTCGGCGTTGGGTTTTATTCCGCTTTTATGGTGTCGTCAAATGTTGAAGTAATCTCAAAGGCATACGGGAGCGATAAGGCGTATCTTTGGAGTTCGTCCGGGGTTGACGGTTACACGATAGAGCCTTGCGAGTGCGACTTTGAATACGGCACTAAAATTACACTCTTTATAAAAGAAAACACCGATGATGAAGACTATGATGAATTTTTGGCAGAGTATAAAATTAAAAGCTTGGTGTCAAAATATTCTGATTATATTCGCTATCCTATAAAAATGGAATGTTCTAAGCGCGTACCTAAATCCGGCAGCGATGAAGACAATCCACAATTTGAAGAAGTAAAAGAAATTTTGACACTCAACAGCATGATTCCAATCTGGAAAAAAAGCAAGTCTGAGCTTAGTGATGATGACTATAATGAATTTTATAAGTCTAAATTTCATGATTTTAACGCGCCTATTGCCCATGTTCACTCGAAAACAGAAGGCGCGGCAACCTACAGCGCGCTGATGTTTATTCCCCAAAAAGCCCCTTATGATTTTTATACTAAAGAGTATGAAAAAGGGCTTCAACTTTATTCAAGCGGCGTTATGATTATGGAAAAATGCGCCGATTTGTTGCCAGACCATTTTAGTTTTGTTAAGGGATTGGTTGACAGCGACGATTTATCACTGAATATTTCAAGAGAAATGTTACAACACGACCGCCAGCTGAAAGTAATGTCAAAGGCGATTGAACGCAGCATCAAAAATGAATTGAAGAAAATGCAAAGCACTGACCGCGAAAAATACGCTGAATTTTGGGGCTGTTTCGGGACACAAATTAAATTCGGGATTTATAATTCTTTCGGCGCGGCACGCGAAATGCTTCAAGATTTATTAATGTTTTATTCATCATCTGAAGAAAAATTGATTACTCTTTCGGAATATGTTTCACGAATGAAAGAGTCACAAAAAGAAATATATTTCGCAAGCGGCGGAAGTGTTGCGCGCATATCTGCCTTGCCGCAGGTTGAAACCGTAAAAGATAAAGGCTTTGAAATTCTTTATCTCACCGATAATGTTGACGAGTTTTGCCTTCAAATGCTAAATGCCTATGAAGAAAAACCGTTTAAGTCAATCCAAAGCGCGGACTTAGACCTTGAAACAGACGAAGAAAAGCAGGAGATTAAAGCCAAAAACGATGACAACAAAGCCATGTTTGAGTTTATGAAAGAAGCGTTGGGCGATAAAGTCAGCTTTGTTCGGCTGTCGCAAAAACTGAAGTCGCATCCCGTTTGTATTTCGGGCAGCGGGGCATTGTCCGTTGAAATGGAAAAAGTATTAGCCGCCATGCCGACCGATGGGCAAAACCGCGCAAAGGCAGACAAAGTGCTTGAAATAAACGCTTCCCACCCAATCTTTGACAAGCTGACGTTTTTGTTCGACAACGATAAAGAGACATTAAAACTCTACAGCGACATATTATATAACCAGGCATTGCTTATTGAGGGGGTGAATATTGACGACCCATCTGACTTTGTTAAAAACATGAGCGAAATTCTATCAAGATAACCGGCGAGCCGCCGGTGGCAGACCGGGAATATGTATGTTTTATTTGCAACAGCTCACGCGCCGGTTTCAGGCGTGCTGTCGCTGGCAGACCAGAATTTTTAGGAGGAAATAATAATGATTGAAAACAATAACAACTATGTCTATTCGCAACCGCAAAGCGAACCCGCAAGTTTGAGTCATATGCTGACCGGCGTAATGCAGGGCGTTTATATGTATATGTTCATAGGGTTAATGGCAACCGCCTTTGCGTCATACACTGCTTTTTCTCATATCCCGTTGCGTATTTGGGTTATGGAAAGCTTTTTGGTTTTGATAATTGTGGAACTTGTTTTAGTTTTTGCTTTAGGGTTTTTTATTCACAAAATGCCGTTTGCGGCGAGTCTTGGGATTTTCTTAGGCTATGCCATCTTAAACGGGCTTACTCTTTGCGGAATATTTATAGTCTATGAAATGGGTTCAATTGCCGCCGCGTTTTTCACAACGGCACTGACATTCGGAATCATGTCGGCGTATGGCTATTTCGCAAAAAAAGACCTTACCGGAATTGGCAGTCTTTGCTTTATGGGGTTAATCGGAATCATTATTGCCATGGTGATTAACATGTTCTTGGGAAGCGAAACGATGGATTATATAATCTCAGCCGTTGCCATTCTCGTTTTCATCGGCCTCACCGCCTATGACACACAAAAAATCAAGAAAAGACTGAGCGAAGAAAGCAACGAGCTTGCAATTAAGCGAATAACAATATGGGGCGCGTTGCAGTTATACCTCGACTTTATCAATATCTTCTTGCACCTTTTGAGGTTTATGGGGAAGAGAAACTGACGGCAGTTGACAGTTGACAATTGATAGTTGACAGTAATTGTAGGGGACGGGCTTGCCCGTCCCGAATGAACACCGAAATTATACACCGCCCGACACTAAGTGCCGGGCGGTGTCTGAATTGAAGCACTAATTGCCCAAAAAACAAAAAACCATTGACAAAACACAAAAGATATGTTAAAATTAAGATAAAGAACTAAAGGAGGTGCTTTTGATGGCAACCGAAACATTTTATAAGCGAATAATTCTATCAAACGAAGCCGCCGAAAAATTAGCAGA